>CABSMK010000045.1 GCA_902478825.1 uncultured Collinsella sp. | reverse complement strand
CTATTCGTCGGCAGCGTCAGATGTGTATAAGAGACAGGATAACCGTTTACTCAGAGTGTGCGGAAGGCGCGCCCGTCATCTACCTCCCCGTGGTTATGGGCGACGGTAGTGAAGTCTACGAGCGCTGCCGAGAGCTCGACTGCCCGCCATTCACCCTTGTCGCCATTGGAGGGCTCGATTGGAATCGCGAGCTTAGCCCCTGGGAATGTGAGGGAACTATACGAGATGCCGAGCCCTTTGGTGGACAGGCTGCTGGTTTTCTTGACGAGTTGTTGAAGCAGATAATCCCAGAGGCCGAATCATCACTTCCCTGCCCGCCCACCTGGCGCGGCATTGCCGGCTACTCGTTGGCGGGTCTTTTTTCACTGTGGGCACTTTGGCAAACAGATGTCTTTGAGCGCGCGGCAAGTGCATCGGGGTCGCTGTGGTTCCCCGGCTTTATCGACTACGCGCGCGAGCGCACGATGACAGCCACGCCCGACGCCGCCTATCTGTCGCTCGGTAAAAAGGAAACCAAGACGCCCAACCGCATGATGCGGCACGTACTCGACGATACGCGTGCGATGGAAGAGCTGTTTATCGAGCGCGACATTCCAACAACACTGGAGCTCAACCCCGGCAATCACTTTGCCCAAACTGACCTGCGCATGGCGCGCGGCATCCACTGGATACTGACGCATTAAAAATGGCGTCCACGCGCACATACGCATGGACGCCATTTTTAATTTGGCTGAACGCAGCTACTATTCAGTAGTCTCCTCAAGCTCGGAAGTATCGAACTCAAAGTCATTACCGGGCAGGATGGCGTTGAGCACAATGCCCACCAGCGAGCCCACGGCAAGGCCCGAAAGCGAAATCGTCACGCCGCCCAGCTCCAGCACGATGGCACCGGCGGTACTGTAGGCAATGCCGAGCGAAAGCACGAGCACCAAAGCCGCAACCAGCACATTGCAGTTGTTCTGGAAATCAACCTGGTTTTCGATAAGGTTGCGAACGCCCACGGCACTGATCATGCCGTAGAGCACGAGCGACACGCCGCCGATTACACACGCCGGCATGGCGGCGATCACGGCAGCAAACTTGGGGCAGAACGAAAGCACGATGGCGCAGCAGGCGGCAATGCGAATCACGCGCGGGTCGAACACGCGCGTCAGGGCAAGCACGCCAGTGTTCTCGCCATACGTCGTATTGGCGGGGGCGCCAAAGAGCGATGCCAAGATGGTCGCCAGGCCATCGCCGAGCAGGGTACGGTGCAGACCGGGATCGGCAATGTAATTGCGTTCGCAGGTAGAGCCAATGGCGGAGATATCGCCAATGTGCTCAATCATGGTCGCAAAGGCCAGCGGCATGATGGTGATGATGGCCGTCGTGGCAAGACCGCTATCGAGCTGCGGTCCAAAGAGCGCAAACACGGTGTTGTCCCACACGACGGGCAAGCCAACCCAGGGGGCGGCTGCGACGCCAGAGAAGTCGACCTCACCCAACGCGGCCGCAACGGCATAGCTCACCACGACGCCCAGCAGAATCGGCACGATCTTAACCATGCCGCGGCCCCAAATATTGCAGATGACGATCACGGCCACAGCGACAACGGCAACAAGCCAGTTGGTCTGGCAGTTGGCGATAGCAGAGCTTGCCAAGATCAGGCCGATGGAAATGACGATGGGGCCGGTCACCACCGGCGGGAAGAAGTGCATGACACGCTTGGCGCCAAATGCGCGGAACAGCGCTGCCAGCACCGGATAGAGCAGGCCGGCGCAGACAACGCCCAGGCAAGCGTAGGGCAAAAGCTCGGCCTCGCCGTTGGGCGCAACGGCGGCATAACCCGCGATAAAGGCAAACGACGAGCCCAGGAACGCGGGCACCTTACCGCGCGATAGAAAATGAAACAGCAGCGTGCCGATGCCGGCGAACAGAAGCGTCGTCGAAACGGAAAGGCCGGTGAGCACGGGCACGAGCACCGTGGCTCCGAACATCGCAAACATGTGTTGCAAACCCAACACAAACATGCGCGGGCGGCCGAGCGACGATGCATCGTAGATGGCATCGGTGACGGCGGGCGTCGAAGACCGGGACATGAGAGTCCTTTCAAAAAATGGAAGGGCGATCAGGCATATCGGATAACCTGCCCGAACGATACGATCCGAACCATTGTACGCGATACGCAATGCCTCGCACGCGCCGCCACCTGCAAACGCTAGCGTTACTTCCAAACGCGCTCGGCAATGCGCTTGACCAGCGCGATCTTCGCCCATTGCTCGTCCTCGGTCAGCTTGTTGCCAATCTCGCAGCTGGCAAAGCCGCACTGGGGCGACAGGTACAGATTCTCGAGCGGCACGTACTTAGCGGCTTCGCGGATGCGCTCGACGATAACATCCTCGTTCTCGAGCTCTGCCGCCTTGGTGGTTACCAAGCCCAGCACGACCTTCTTGCCGGGAGCGACGTACTTGAGCGGCTCAAAGCCGCCGGCGCGCGGCGTGTCGAACTCCAGATAGAACGCATCGACATTCTCATGTGCGAACAGATACGGAGCGATAGGGTCGTAGCCGCCTTCAAAAGCGTAGGTGGAGTGGTAGTTGCCGCGGCACACGTGCGTGTTGATGACCAAATCGTCGGGCTTGCCCTCGATGGCGGCGTTGTTGAGCGCCACGCCCAGCTCGCTTACCTTTTGCAGGTCGACCGGGCTCATGCCGGTTTTGGCGACAAAATCGGTATCGCAGTAGATGCCCCAGGTGCAGTCATCAAACTGGATGTTGCGGCAGCCTGCTGCGTACAGGTCGGCGATCACCGTGCGATAAGCGGCTGCAATGGCGTCGGCAAGTTCCTCATCGGTCTTATAGACAGCGCGCAGGCTCTCCTGCTGGCCATCGCAGCGATCGAGCGTGACCTCAGAGAACGTCTGGATCGGCGCCGGAATGGTCTGGCGTGCGACCTGGCCCTCCTCCTCAAGCGCCTTGACGAACTTAAAATGCTCGACGAACGGGTGGTTCTCGCCGCTAATGGGACCGGTAACCACGGCGGTGTCGGCCGTCGTCTCCTCGTCATGGAACATATAACCCGTGCGTGAGGTGCGGCGCTCAATGCCGTTAAGGCCCCACATAAAATCGAGGTGCCAGTAGCTGCGGCGGAACTCGCCATCGGTGATCACCTGCAGGCCGGCGGCCTTCTGCTTGGCCACCAAATCGCGAATGGCATCGTCCTCGACGGCCTTAAGGCCGGAAGCGTCGAGTTTACCCGCGACATAGGCGGCACGGGCGTCCTTTACAGCCTGCGGACGAAGAAAGCTGCCGACGATATCGGCGCGAAACGGCGCGTTCGGTTGAATCGAAGTGCTCATAGATATCTCCCTTTGCATTGGTTGCTTTACTGGGACAGAGTATGAGCGCTCATATGACCATCGTAAAATATACGTTTATAACAGTTTGATATAGATGTTTCCTATATCAGTCTGGACTGTCATAAAGAGACTTGAACCGTGCGGAGCACAGCAGCCTAGATATGCTGACGAATCGCGTCGATATAGGCCCGACCGTAGCGCGTAAGCGTCGTGTTCTTGCGCGTGATGATGCCAATCTCCATGTACTCGTCCACGTCGAGCGGAATCGAGATAATGCCGGGGCCGTTGAGCTCGTGGCTGATCACGCCCGAGCATACCGTGTAGCCGTTGAGGCCCATGGCCAAATTGAACAACGTCGCACGGTCGCGCACGCGGATATTTTTGCGACGCTCGAACGTCGAGGTCAGCTCCTCGGAATAGTAAAACGAGTTGTAGCTGCCCTGCTCGTAGGACAGGAACGGGTAGTCTTCCAGATCCTCGAGCGTCACGCTGGAGCGGTCCGCCAGCGGATGGTCGGCGCAGACGAAGACATGCGGCGTGGCGCAGAAGAGTCCTTCGAACACGAGCTCGTTGGCCACCAGCATGCGCTCGATGACCTCGCGGTTATGCTCGGATAAGTACAGGATGCCCAGTTCGCTTTTCATATGCGCGACATCCTCGATAATCTCGTGAGTCTGCTCCTCGCGCAGGGTGAAGTCGTAACGCGCGGCATCGAACTCGCGGATCACGTCGACAAACGCGTTGACGGCAAAGGAATAATGCTGGCAGCTCACACTAAAGTGCGGCACCTGCTCGGATGCGCCCTTGTACTTGCCCTCGAGCAGGTCGGCCTGGTCGAGTACCTGGCGCGCATAGCCCAAGAAGGTCTCGCCTTCCTCGGACACAATGACGCCCTTGTTGGTGCGCTCAAAGATGTGCACACCCATCTCGTTTTCGAGATCGCGAATCGACGCGGTAATCGAAGGCTGCGACACAAAGAGACGGCGCGAGGCCTCGGTAATGCTGCCGCATTCGGCAACTTTGACGACATATCTGAGCTGTTGGAGCTTCATGGCTGTCTCCTTAGCTGTTCGCGAAATTCGCGTCGGCTGCACCCTCCTGACGCATAAACGGCGGCATCTCCCCCGTCGCGGCGCAGGCGGCAATCTGATGCAGAGCCCCGGCGACCGCATCATCTGCCGCGGCGCCGATATGCCAGCGCGCGGCAGCCGTGACGGCCTCATTGGCATTGGCGACTGCAACGGAGTTGGGAACGGCATCGATCATGGGCAGATCGTTATCGGAATCGCCAAATACGGCCACCTCGTCGGGCGTCAGGCCCAAGGCGCGCGCCAGCTCCAGCGCAGCGCAGCCCTTGTCCCAACCATCCGGAAGGATGTCGAACAGGCGCACTCGGTTGTTGGGAAACACAAGCGAGAGTTCCGGCACCTCAACGGCAACGCGCTCGCGTAGCTCCGCGAGCTCCTCACGCGAACGGGCACTCCAGATATTCGCCTTAAACACCGGCGCGCCATCGACGACGGGACGACACGGGGCCTCTTCGCCTTTGAGCCACGCATTGCCGCCCGACTCCATAGCGCGACGCACACGCTCGGGATTGCTCGTCACGCAATAGGCATCGTTGCCCCAAAAGTCATCGCCCAGGCTGTAGACTTTTAGAAATGTATCGTCGGTCTCTTGCTCCAGATAGTCAGCCAAACGCATCAGAGCATCGTTGTCGATTGCGCGCGAAGCGACTACTTCGCCGTCGACAAACATCACCTGGCCGTTACAGAACGCACCGGTCGAAAAACACTCGGAACGGTTTTTGAACATCCAGCCCATCGCGGACGGCTGACGACCCGAAACCGGCCCAAAGTGCAGACCCGCCGCCTGCATGGCATGAATACCCTCAATGGCGTAGTCGCTGGCGCCGTCATGCCCGGCTGGAATCAGTGTATCGTCCATATCGGTCAGCACAAGTTTAATCATAAGGCCCCCATTCGTATCGGTCCTACCTATTGTAACGACCTGCCAAAATAAACCTGTCCCTTTTTGGCAGGTGCGCTAGTATAGGGAACAACAGATTCGATGCGGGAGTGCCGGCGGTGCAAACCACAAGGCTGAGAGGGCATGGGGCCCAATCCTTTGAACCTGTCAGTTAATGCTGGCGTAGGGAGCATGCCGCCTTTACAGGGGCGCTGTCTATGCACAGCGCCCCTTTTCTATGCCAAGGAGGCATGCGCAGTGATTGATTCGGAACAGCTTAAACAACATATGGTCAAGGCCGTGGAGGAGATTCGCGCCACCAATCCGATGGCCGGCTCCATCACCAACACGGTGACGATCGACTTTGTCGCCAACGCGCAGCTCGCCGTGGGCGGATCGGCCGCCATGGTCTATCTGCCCGACGAGGGCGAGGCACTCGTTGCCGGCGGCGGCGCCATCTATCTCAATATGGGCACGCTCTTCCCCATCTACGAGCAGACAATTCCCCGCGCGGCCAAGGCGGCACACGACGCCGGCAAGCCCTGGGTGCTCGATCCGGTGGGCCTGGGCATCGGTAGCCTGCGCACCCAGTTGGTAAACGAGCTCAAGCAGTACAAGCCCGCCATCGTGCGCGGCAACGCCTCCGAGATCATCGCGCTCGCCGGCCTGTGGGGTCTTGAGGGCGAGGCGGCCGATTTGAGCCGCGTACGCGGTGTCGATACCACCGACACGGTCGACGCCGCCCGCGATGCCGCCGTGGCGCTCGCCCGCTACACCGGCGGCGCCGTTGTGGTCTCGGGCGAAGTCGACCTGATCACCGACGGCATGACCGTGGCCAAGTCCCACGGCGGCAGCCCGCTCATGTCCAAGATCACCGGCTGCGGCTGCTCGCAGGGCGGCGTGCTCGCCGTGTACGCCTGCGCCGCCGACCCGTTTACGGCCGCCGTCTGCGGTACCGCCGTCTACAACGTTGCCGGCACGCGTGCCGCCGCCGTCGCCGATGCCCCGGCAAGCTTTAAGGTCGCCTTTATCGACGAGCTCTACCGCGCAACCGCCCAGGACATCGCCAGCAACCAGCTCGACCTCGAGGAGGCATAGGCCATGTCCGAGCCCGCAACCAATGCCGGCATGAACACGCTCATCGCTGTGGCCATCGCCCCGTGCGGCACCGGCGATGAGCTGTCCGCCGAGGTCGCCGAGGTCGTGCGCGTCATTCGCGAGAGCGGCCTCCCCAACCGCACCACCTCGATGTTCACCGAGATCGAGGGCGACTGGGACGAGGTCATGCAGGTCGTGCGCGACGCAACCTTTGTGTTGGCGAGCAAGGGCATCCGCACCGAAGTCGTGCTCAAAGCCGATATTCGGCCCGGATTTACCGACACCATGACCGGCAAGCTCGAGCGCATGGAAGCGCAGATCAAAAAGCAGGAGGAAGCACGATGAGCATCCGCGACAACCTTGATATCTCGGCCTATCTGGTGCTCGGCCCCGAAAATACGCTCGGACGCCCCGTGGGCGATGTGGTGGCCCAGGCACTCGACGCCGGCTTTACTTGCATTCAAGTGCGCTCCAAGGTGGCAAGCGCCCGCGAGATCATTGCGCTGACCGGCGACGCCGCGCAGGCAATCGCACAGGCTGGCAAGACCGGTCAGGTCGCTTTGCTGATTGACGACCGTCTGGACTGTGTGCTTGCCGCGCGCGAGCAGGGTATTGCTGTCGACGGCGTACACGTGGGTCAGAGCGACATTCCCGTCGAGGTCTGTCGCAAGCTGCTGGGCCCCGACGCCATCGTGGGCCTTTCGGCCCGTTGCGAGGAGATGCTCGAGTACGTCAAGACCGCCGACATGAGCCTAGTCGACTACCTGGGCATCGGCCCACTCCACGAGACCGAGACCAAGCGCGACTGCGGACGCGCGGCCGACGGCTCTATCATCACCAAGAGCTTTGAGGACCTGGCCGCACTCCACGCGGCAAGCCCCGTGCCCATCGTGGTGGGCGGCGGCGTCAAGACGGCCGACTTGCCGCAGCTTAAGGCAACCGGTGTCGATGGCTTCTTTGTGGTGAGCGCCGTCTGCAGTGCCGACGATCCCTACGCCGCCGCCAAGGAGCTCGTCGACACCTGGCAGCAGGCATAGGCATAGGCCGAGCAGTCGATTCGCAGCCTCGTATCTTCAGCAATGGAAAACGCATCCCAGCTTGGATCTCCATTCCGGGATGCGATTTCCACATGCGGCTCCGTTGGGAAACCCCATCCCATTCCAGGCGCAAATTCTGGGACACCGTTTCCAAAACCCGCCGTCGGGGAAACTGCATCCCGTTTTGGATGCCGATTCCGGGGCGCGCTTTCCGCTACGGGCCTCTCGCGGAAACCTCATCCCATTTTTAGCGCCGATTCCGGGATGCGCTTTCCGCCGAGTCCACGGCAGTTTGCTCTACTCTGCCAGATACGCTTCCAGCTCGGGCAAGGTCGCCTCCGCATCGTGGCGGCCGACCTGGTAGATACGCTCGAGCTCATCCGGCTCGCGGCACAGCGACGGCACCTTCACCGATTCGCTCGGCCGCACCACAAAGACCTCGCCGGCAGCCTCACGACGCGCCAAGTCATCGAGCGTGGCATTGTAGACCTCATGCCGATGATCGAGCGCTGCAACAAACTCCGGGTAGTGACGAAACACGCGCCGCAGCATGGGCATCACGCTGTTGGGCTGCTTCACAAAGCCCGCCGGCTGCGTGAGTACCACGATATTGCGGTCATACCCCTGCGCAAACAGCCATGCGCTGGGAATGGAATCAGCCACGCCACCATCCAGATACTTATGCCCGCCAATAGCAACGGGACGCGTCGCCACGGGAATCGCCGACGACGCCCGGATCCACTCGATATCGCGCTCGTCGCCATAGGGCAGGTCGTGGTAGACGGCCTTGCCCGTCTCGATATCGGTACACACGCACGTAAACCGCATAGGGCAGGCGCGATATATCTCCAGGTCGATGGGATCGCGCTCGATGGGCACCTCGTGATAGGCAAAATCGGCATTGAACATGTCACCGGTTCGCAACCAGCTGGTCACACCCGCATAGCGCTTATCGGCACAATAGGCCTTGTTGTAGCGAATGGCGCGGCCGATCTGGCGCGATTTAAAGTTGTAGCCAAACGCCGCGCCCGCCGAGACACCCACCATATGGTCGCAGGTCAAACCGTGCTCCATCCAAACGTCGAGCACGCCCGCCGTATACATACCGCGGTAGCCGCCTCCCTCGAGCGCAAGCCCCACCGTGTGCGTCGTATCCGGCTGTGCCATGCGACCATCTCCGTTCCTGCGTTTTAAACCGGGACAAGTATACCCGTCAACATATATCGTCTCAGTCGCATTTTCATCGAACATCGCATCGTCGCGCTACCGCCTGTCGAATAATAGCCGTCCACAGCATGTGCACCCATATCCCCGCACTCGAGGAAAGCGGCTTTATGGTGACGCTCGACAAGCACATTTGGCAGATTGCGCCCGTCGACGGCGATCAAGGCCGCAGCACGCAGATCATTTCATCGATGCTCGAAATGGCGCAGTCGCTCCATCTGCCGGTCGTGGTCGAAGGCGTCGAGACAAATGAGCAGGCAAACATGCTACGACAAATGGGCGCCCGCTACGCTCAGGGCTTCCTCTCCTACCGCCCCATGCAGGCGAAGGATTTTGAGGCACTGCTCGATGGTGGCAATAACAACTGATACGCTCGCACGCAAAATGCCACCGCAAAAAGGGGACATTTGTCTCCATTAGCTAACTTATATCCCCAATTCAAACCGAATTGGGGATATGATACAAACCGTTGTTCCGCCCAAGGAGGTTATCCATCATGAACGAGTCATATCGCCTGGGCGAGCAATCGATTATTGCCTATCTTCAGCGACTTGCGAACGGCGTCTCGACCGCTGAACTCGATGTTGCCGCGCTGCCTGCTGAGCTACGCGCCGTTGGTGAGCAACTGCAAAAGACGCATGCCATCCTGCAACAAGAGCGCCAGCTGCTTGAGCGTAACGCCTATATCGACCCGCTCACCAACTTGGGCAACCGCAACGGATTCGACCGTCACGTCGAGCAACTCTGGCGCAAAGGCGACCCCTTCACCTGCGCCTATATTGACATCGACCATCTCAAGCATTGCAATGATAGGTTTGGCCACGCCGAAGGCAATCGCTATATTCTGAGCATCTGCCGCACGCTCTCCGAAACCATGGAGCACGATGAGATGCTGTTCCGTATCGGTGGAGACGAGTTTGTGCTCATCTCGCTCTCCGCAAACGAGATTGAACTCGAGCAGCGCTTGGAGCAGGTACGTACCAGGCTGATCGAGGCGAGCTCAGGTGGCAAGGCGCCCATGATCGGCAGCTTTAGCTTTGGCTGCTCGCGCGTCGATCCACTTGCCGGCGACACGCGTCGCCAGATGACGATGGATGCCGATCGCAAGATGTATCGCTATAAGCTTATGCATCGTGTGCAGCAACCGAAAGACAGTGACGCGCCGCAACGCCCAATCGTCGATCAGCTTCCCTGCAACGACCGGGTGTTCCAAGCGATCTCCATGAGCTCCGAGACGCGCTATCCGTTTATCCTCAATCTCGATACGGGAGAATCGCAATGGTCGGTTAACGCCGTGCGCGATTTTGACCTGCCCTCCCAGCACCCTTTTAACTCACTCGACATGTGGCTCGCCCGCGTTCATCCCGAGGACCGCGACAACGTACGTGCCGAGCTCGACATGGTGATAAACGGCACGTGGCACTTCCACTACATGCAGTATCGCGTAATGGATGCCACCGGAAAATACGTGCTTTGCGACTGCACGGGCTACCGCTTGGACGGCACCGATACCGAGCCCGGCATGTATGTGGGCATTATCATCAACCGAAGCTTGGCAGATACGACCGATTCCGTGACCGGCTTGGGCGATATTCACGCCCTGGTCAACGCCATTGGCGAAATGCGTCGCGTGGCGCGCAAGGCTGGTTTGATCGCCATCAAAATCGACGATATCGCTCAGGTCAATGCCCGCTTTGGCTTTGATGCGGGCGACCGCGTTTTGGCAGAATGTGCCGCCTGTCTGGTGGAATGCTCGCGCGGTAAGGGTCGTATGTTCCGCTCGACGGGGCCGATGTTCGTGGCGCTTTTCGACGACTTTGATCCCGAAGAAACCGATGCGATTGCAGAGGAAATCGAGCGGTTCCTGGGTTCGCCCGTGCTCTTTGGCCCATTTGAATATCAGCCGCCCATTCGCGTGGCCACGCTCCATCTGGACGGCGTCGACCGTCAGCCCGTTTCGATTTTGAACGAGCTCAATGCGTTGCTCGGGAAAGCCGTGCAGGTGCCAGGCACCAAACTGGATTAGCACCGCGCCCACACCGCCTCCCCCATCGTGCGATAATCCTCTGCAGAAGTCACCGACAGCAGAGGGAGTTTGTGATGAAGGTTCTTTTGGTCAATGGCAGCCCCAAGGCAAACGGCAACACCGCCCGCGCACTCGCCGAGGTCGCCGAGCAACTCAATGCTGAAGGCATTGATACCGAGGTGTTTCAGCTGGGCACCAAGCCCATTCGCGACTGCATTGGCTGTGGTCAGTGCGGCAAGCTCGATTGCCGCTGCACCTTTGACGATGACGTGGTGAACGAGCTCATCGCTGCCGCCGAGCAGGCAGATGGCTTTGTCTTTGGCTCGCCCGTCTACTATGCGCACCCCAGCGGACGCATCCTTTCGGCCCTCGATCGCGCCTTCTATGCCGGCAGCAAAGCCTTTGCACACAAGCCGGGCGCTGCCGTCGCCGTTGCCCGTCGCGGCGGCACGTCGACCACCTTCGACGTGCTCAATAAGTACTTCACCATCAACCAGATGCCCGTGGTTGCTTCCACGTACTGGAACAACGTGTTTGGTGCCATGCCGGGCGAGGCCGCCCAGGACGCCGAGGGCCTGGCCACCATGCGCAACATCGGCAAGAACATGGCCTGGCTCCTGCATTGTATCGAGGCAGGACAGGCCGCCGGCATCGAAGCCCCCGAAGCCGATCGCGAGCGCACCAACTTCATCAGGTAGAACGGCGGAACAAATACATGAACGTGCAAATTTTTGGCACCAAAAAGTCTTTCGATACCAAGAAGGCTCAGCGTTATTTTAAGGAGCGCCGCATTAAGGTGCAGTTTATCGACCTTAAGGAAAAGGAGATGAGCAAGGGCGAGCTCACGAGCGTGATGCAGGCGGTCGGCGGCATCGACAAGCTGCTCAACCCCAAGGCTAAGGACGAGGAGACGCTCGCGCTCATCCCTGTCTCTTATACACATCTCCGAGCCCACGAGACATGCGCAGATCTC
>CABSMK010000044.1 GCA_902478825.1 uncultured Collinsella sp. | reverse complement strand
GGAGATGTGTATAAGAGACAGCTCCGTTCTATGCCGAGATGGGTGGCCAGCAGGGCGATGCCGGCGAGCTTTCCGCCGAGGGCGTTTCGCTGACCGTTTCCGATACCAAGAACCACAACGGCCTGTATGCTCACGTCGCCCACGTTGCCGAGGGCACGCTGGCCGTCGGTGCTACCGTGACCGCCGCGCTCGACGCCGAGCGCCGTGGCTTCCTGCGCCGCAACCACACCGCCACGCACCTGCTCGACGCTGCTCTTAAGCAGGTCCTGGGCGAGCACGTCTCCCAGGCCGGCTCGCTGGTGACGCCCGAGCACCTGCGCTTTGACTTCACGCACTTCGAGGCTCTGTCCTCCGAGCAGCTCAAGGCTGTCGAGGACCTGGTCAACCAGCAGATCTTCGCTTCCAAGCCGGTCGTGACCCGTGTCATGGGCATCGACGAGGCTAAGGCCGCCGGCGCTGTCGCTCTGTTTGGAGAGAAGTACGGCGATGTCGTCCGCGTCGTCTCCGTGGGCGCCGAGGACCAGCCGTTCTCCCGCGAGCTCTGTGGTGGCACACACGCTGCCAACACCGCCGAGATCGGCCTGTTCAAGATCATTTCCGAGTCCTCCACGGGCTCCAATGTCCGCCGTATCGAGGCCGTGACCTCTAAGGGTGCCCTCGACTATATGGCCGACCGCCTGGCACTCGTTGACGCCGCCGCCGCTGCGCTCAAGTGCCGCGTGGATGAGGTTCCCGCTCGTGTGGAGAACCTGCAGGCCGAGCTGCGCGAGACGTCCAATAAGCTCAAAAAGGCTCTGACCGGTGGCTCCTCCGACGCCATCTCCAGCGCCATCGAGGGCGCCGTCGAGCTCGACGGCTATAAGCTCGTTGTCGCTGAGCTCCAGGGCCTTGAGGCTGCCGACCTGCGCAACGTATGGGATACCGTGCATCAGAAGGTCGCCGGCCCTGTCGCTTGTGTCGTCGCCAGCGTGACTGAGAAGGGCACTCCGGCCCTGCTCGCTGCCGGCTCTGATGACGCCGTCAAGGCCGGTTTCCACGCCGGTAACGTGATCAAGCAGATCGCGGGTCTGGTCGACGGTCGCGGTGGCGGTCGTCCCAACATGGCCCAGGCCGGTGGCAAGAATGCTGCCGGCATCGCCGATGCCCTCGCGGCCGCTAAGACCGCGCTCGGCGCCTAAGAATCTAAGAAGTCACTGTGGTTGCGCTCGCGCTGGACATAGGGGAGACCAGGATTGGCATCGCCGTCTCGAGCCGTGATGGCAAGATGGCGATGCCTGTCAAGGTGCTTCCGGCTGCCGAGGTCACCGGTATGGCCAAGACGTTCCGCTACCTGGTTGAGGACTATGAGCCCGACATCCTGGTAAGCGGACGTCCCCTGACCATGGCCGGTGAGCCCGGCCCTCAGGCCGAGCGCGTTGCCGCTGTGGCGCAAAAGATTGCCGACGAGCTCGATCTTCCGTTGGAGTTTGAGGACGAGCGTCTGTCCTCGCAAGAGGCCAAGCGTATCCTGCGCGAGCAGGGACTCAACGAAAAGCAGATGAGGGGCAAGATCGACATGATTGCCGCCAGCCTGTTTTTGCAGACGTGGCTCGATCGTAAAAACGAGGAGGTTTCGCATGCCTAGTGCTTCCGATCCGCGCCAGCCGAATCGTACACAGCAGCCGGCGTCGCGCCCTGCCCAGCCTGGCCAGCGTCCGGCACAGCCGACGCAGCGCGCAGCTCAGCCTGCCGCGCGCCCGGCGCAGTCCTTCTCTCGTTCGGCCCAACCTGTTCAACGGACGGGTCAGCAGCCTTCTGCTCGTTCGGTTCAGCATTCGGCTTCTCACGCGGTTCAGCAGCCCACTGCTCGTACGGCCCAGCCTGCAGGCGGCACCCGCTTTAAGCAGCAGGCACCTACCCAGCGAACGCAGGCCCCCCAATCGCATTCGCATCACGCTCGTGGTTCGCATGGCGTTGCTCCGGCGACCCGCTCGAGCTACAACACGCATGCTCGTCGCGGTGCTCAAAAGAAAAGCTCCCCGGTGCCTATGATTATCGGTGGCGTTGTTGCCGTGCTTGCGCTTGTCGCGATCGTTTTCTTTGTCGTGCCAGCCGTCAAGGGCTTCTTTGGCGGTGAGGGTGCGAAAGTCGTTGCAGGCCAGCAGGTTACTATCACGATTCCCGATGGTGCCTCGGGTGACAGCATCGCTTCGATTCTCTCCGAGAACCATATCGTAGAAAATCCCAAGGATTACTATGCGGCGGTGAAAAAGCTCAACGCCGATATGTCGCTCAAGCCTGGTGATTATTCGTTCACCACACTCATGGATGCGACCAAGGTTGTTCAGCAGCTCATGGAAGGCCCCAACGCGGGCTCCAATACGCTGACTATCCCTGAGGGCCTGACGGTCGATCAAGTCGCCGACCGTGTGGCCCAGGCCTACGACAGCATCTCTAAGGAAGACTTCCTCAACCAGGCCAAGGCCTCCAACTACGTGGACGACTATAGCTTCCTTAAGGGCGCCGCCAACGATTCGCTCGAGGGTTTCTTGTTCCCCAAGACCTATTCGCTGGGCGATTCGCCGACGGCCGATGACGTGATTCGCGCTATGCTCGATCAGTTTAAGACCGAGTACAAGTCGCTTGACTTTGCGAGCTGCGAAGCCAAGATCAAGGAACGCTACGGTGTGGAGATGTCCGACTACGACATCGTCAACTTGGCCTCTATCGTTGAGCGCGAGGGCCTCAACGCCGATCAACGTGCGCATGTGGCCTCGGTTTTCTACAACCGCCTTGCCGGCAAGCTCGACGGTCTGCGCTATCTCAATAGCGATGCGACTATGATGTATGTCACCGGTGGCGAGGTTACCGCCGACGACCTGCAGAGCGATAGTCCGTATAACACCTATAAGCATGAGGGTCTGCCGCCCACGCCCATCTGCTCTCCGTCGCTCGAGGCACTCAAGGCCACGCTTGAGCCGACCGACTCCGATGACCTGTATTTCTACATTACGCAGGACGAGGAGTACTTCTCGCAAACCTACGAAGAGCATCAACAGTCTTGGAATTAGCATGAGGATTTTTAGCCCCAAACGTTACGTTGCCTCGGTCGATCGCATCGACCTTAATACCCTGTGGGCCGACGGCAAACGCGCCATTCTGCTCGATCGCGATAACACCTTGGTGCCGCGCGACACCGAGCAGGTTCCCGCCGCGGTTTCCGCTTGGCTCGATGCCGCCCGCGCCAAAGGCTTTAAGCTGTGCATGGTGTCCAACAACTGGCATCGCGACCAGGTCATGAGCTCTGCACGCGAGCTGGGACTCGAGGCCATCAGCCACGCCATGAAGCCGGCGCCGTTTGCCCTCAAGGCGGGTCTTAAGCGCCTCGGCGCCACGGCCGACGAGGCGGTGCTGATCGGTGATCAGCTCTACACGGACGTGTGGAGCGGCAACTTCGCCGGCGTCGATACCATCCTGGTAAAGCCGCAGGCGACGCAGGACCTGTGGTATACGCAGATCTTCCGTATCTTTGAGCGCCGGGCCCTTCGCGACCTTCCCTGCGAGGAATAGGTCTCGCTATGTCCCAGCACACCAAACACGGCTGCGACCATATCTTCTTTATCGGCTTTTTGGGCGCGGGCAAATCGACGCTCGCGCGCAACGTCGGCACTATGTTCAAGCGGCGTTTTATCGATACCGACCGTCTGGTCGTGCGCCGTTGCGGCAAGTCGGTAACCGAGATTTTTCAGACCGAGGGCGAGGATCGTTTTCGCGAGCTCGAGACCTCGGCGCTCCGTTCGCTCCAAAGTGAGCGCAGCCTGTTGGTTTCGTGCGGGGGCGGCATTGTCGAGACGCCGGTGAATATTGAGCTGATGCACGAAATGGGTACGTGCGTGTACCTCGAGGGTGACTTCGAGGATTCGATTCGCCAGATTCGTCGGTCCGACACGCGCCCCGATTTTCGCTCTCCCGAGCATGCCGCGCGCCTGTTTGAGCATCGCCGTCCGCTGTATCGCCAGGCCGCCGACCTTACCCTTGATATTCGCAACAAGTCCTTCGAGGACGTTTCCTACCTTTGTGCCGAGATGCTTTTGGAGCGTGGGCTGCTATGATTCGCCGTCAACTGATCAATTTCCAAAACCGCAGCGTCGATGTCCGCGTCGGATTGGGCGCGTTCGATGAACTGTCGCGTATGTTTGCCTCGGCCGTGGGCAAGCCTAAGCGCGCGATGGTCGTTTGGAACACCGCCACATCTGAGCGTTTTGGTGAAGTCGTCGAGCATGCGCTGGTCGACGCCGGTTTTGCCGTGTCGCTGCTAGTCCTTGAGGTTTCGCCTGCTGGTGCCACGCTGGCCGATGCTGATGCTATCTTTGGCGCCCTGTCTGCCAACGGCGTTACCTGCGACGATCTGGTTGTCGCCGTTGGCGATGCCGCAACCTGCTCGGTTGTTAGCTGGTGCGCCAACCAGTGGTGCGGCCGAACCGAGTGCGCGCTGTTGCCGACGACCTTTGACGCCATGCTCACGGTCGCGACGACCATGAAGCCGCTCGTCGCCTCGTCGGCCAATGCGCTTCCCGCTATCGCGTTCCGTCCCGAACCGGGCTTGGTCGTGTGTGACCTCGACCTTGTTCGTGAGGCGGACCCCGAGGACCTCAAGCTCGGCTTTGTGGTGCTTGTTGGCACCATGCTTTCGAGCAGTAAGTCCCGCTGGAATCAGTTTACTGAGACCGTCCCCGAGATTCTCGCGGGCGAGGAGGTCGCGCTCGTCAATGCCGTTCAATGGTCTCAGACTGCCCGTAAGGACGTACTGATGGCCACGAACCCGAGCGCTCGCCATGCGCTCGATTTTGGCAAGACGGGGGAGCGTACCCTGCGCGCCTGCTTGGGCGATGCCGCCTCGCAGGTCCCTGCCTATCAGCTGTTATCCGAGGGCATGCGCTTTGAGGCGCGCCTAGCACATGATGCCTGCGACTTTGATATCGATTACGTCTTTGAGGTCGATGACTGCCTGGAGGACTTTGGCATCGAGGAACTTGCCTTCGATCTGGAGCCTGCCGCATATATCGAGGAGTTCCGCAGGCAGCAGTTTGTCCGCTCGAACCGCAGTATGTTGCCGCTGCCCGCGGCACTCGGCGCTATTCGTCTAACGTGCGTTGAGGACGAGGTTCTTGAGCGCCATGCTCACGCCTACTTGGCTTCTCGCAAAGAACTTCTCTAAGTTTTATTGACATCCATCGTCTTTCGTATCATGTTGAGGGGCGGGTTTCCAATCGGTTGCGGATCGCATGCGATTCCGTCGTTCGGTTGAGACCCGTCCCGTCTTTATAGAGACAACAAGAAAGGAATCTGCATGTCTGAGTTTGCTGCCGGTCCTGCCGGTCGTATCGAGCGTGTCCGTGCCCTGATGGCCGAGCGTGGCTACGACGCCATCGTGGTGCGCGACGAGGCCAACCTTCGTTGGCTTACGGGCGTGAAGGGCGTTTTCGATTACACCTTTGAATTCCCGCACGCGGCGTTTATTACGGCCGACCAGTGCCTGTTCCATACCGACTCGCGCTACCTCAACAGCTTTGAGGAGAACACGCCCGCCGGCAGCCCCTGGGTTTACGACATGGACGAGGGTACCATCCCCGGCTGGGTCGCCGGCAAGATTGCGGCTAACAAGTGCCGTGTCTGTGCTGTCGAGGACGATATGCAGATTAACTTCTACCAGGGTATTCAGCGCGGCCTGGAGGACCGTTCCGTCGCCTGCATCCTACCGCTGATGCACGACGACATCCGCAAGATGCGCGCCATCAAGGATGCCGAGGAGATTGAGCTTATGCGCCATGCGCAGTCGATCACCGATGCCGCTTTCCAGCATATGCTCGGCTTTATTAAGCCCGGTATGACCGAGAAGCAGGTTCGCAACGAGCTCGAGAACTTTATGTTCGCCAACGGCGCCGACAGCCTTGCCTTCGGCTCCATCGTGGCGAGCGGTCCCAACACCGCCAACCCGCATGCCGTGCCGAGCGATCGCGTGATCGAGAAGGGCGATTTCGTTCTCATGGATTACGGCGCGGGCTACTGCGATTACCGCTCCGACATGACGCGCACCGTCGTGATGGGCGAGCCCACGCAGGAGCAGCTCGACCTGTACGCGCTCGTGCGCCGCACGCACGAGGAGTGCGTCGCCGCCATCCATCCGGGCGTTGAGGGTAACGACATCTTCAAGCTTTCCAAGAAGATCATCGGCGATGCCGGCTATGGCGATTACTACAATCATGGCCTGGGCCACGGCGTCGGTATCGACATCCACGAGCTGCCCAACTTCAACCGCAGCAAGAACACCATCGCGATCGGCTCGGTTGTCACCATGGAGCCCGGCGTTTACCTGCCCGGCGTGGGCGGCGTGCGCCTGGAGGATTACGGCGTGGTCACCGAGAACGGCTACGAGCCTTTCACCAAGACCCCGCACGACCTGCACGTCATCGATTGCTAGCCCATTTCGATAGATTTTTGGGGCGGGGCGTCCGAATCGATTCGGACGCCCCGCGTTCTCTTTTTATGCGCTCGCCGCAGGCGCCGTCTGCAAGTGTATAATTTCTGTCGTATGTAATTTGGACGCTTGTGCGTTCTGCCCATAACAAGAAAGGTCGCTATGCCTACCATTTCTACCGCCGACTTCAAGAACGGCCTCGGTCTCCGTATCAAGGACAAGGTCTACACCATCGTCGAGTTCCAGCATGTCAAGCCGGGCAAGGGCGGCGCGTTTGTGCGCTACAAGACCCGCGACATCAAGAGCGGCCGCGTCGTCGAGAACACCTGCAACGCCGGCACCAAGTTCGAGAGCGTCATGCTCACCACCCGTGAGTTCCAGTACCTCTACAACGATGGCACCGACTACATCTTCATGGACAACGAGTCCTATGAGCAGGTTCCCGTTCCCGAGGACATGGTGGGCGAGAACTCCAAGTGGCTGCGCGAGAACGACATCTGCCAGCTGCTCTTCGCCGACGATGAGCTCATGGGCGTGACCCCGCCGATGTTCATCGAGACCACCATCGTCCAGACCGACCCGGGCTTTAAGGGCGATACCGTCCAGGGTTCCACCAAGCCGGCCACGATCGACACCGGCGCTGTCATCCAGGTCCCCATGTACCTCAACGAGGGCGAGGTCATCAAGGTTGACACCCGCGACGGCAAGTTCGTCTCCCGCGTCTAGCAACCAACTCTTCTAGGAGGACTCATGCCCCAAGAAATCAAGATTGACGGCATCGGCATTTCGCCCGATGTTCTGACCGCCATCGTCTCGCGCGCCGTGTCCGATGTCGAGGGCATCGCCTCCGTTGGCGTCAAGGACCTTGCCACTAATCTTGTCTCCATGATGCTCTCGTCCAAGGCCCCGGCTTCCGAGCCGGCTGTCGAGGCCGAGGTCGTTGGCGACAAGCTCGCACTCACCGTGCGTGTCGTGGTGTTCTTTGGCTATCCGTTCAAGAAACTCGCCGAGGCCGTTCGCGCTGCCGTGGTCGCTGCCATCGATGCCCAGGTTGGCGTTGAGGTTGAGCGTGTTGACGTTTGCATCGACGGCCTCGTTTTCCCCAAGGAGTAACCTTTGAGCCTTAAGGTTTATCGCGGGCGTACGCTTGCCCGCAGTCAGGCGCTGCAGCTGCTGTTCCAGGCCGAGGCCACGGACAGCCCGCTCGAGCGCGTCCTCGAGGGTGATTTCCTGATCTCGAAGGGTCCCCTCGACCCCTATGCGCTGGAGCTGTGCCGCGGTGCCTACGAGCATATCGACCGCATCGACTGCGCTCTGCGCTCCGTTGCCAAGAACTGGGATCTTATGCGCATGCCCGGTGCCGACCGCAATCTGCTGCGTATCGCCGTTTACGAGATGCGTTTCCTCACCGACGAGGAGGTCTCGGACGCCATCGTGATCAACGAGGCCGTCGAGCTTGCCAAGGCCTATGGCACCGACCAGTCCGCGTCGTTCGTCAACGGCGTGCTGGGCAAGATCGCTCGCAGCGAGGAGCTGCCGGGCGAGGACCTGTACCAAGAGCTGCTGGCCGAAGATCGCGCTCGCGAGGAGGCACAGGCTGCCGAGGCTGCCGACAAGGTCGCTGCCGCTCAGGCTGCCGCCGGTGTACTTTCCGAGGATGCGGACGCTGCTGAGGCCGTCGAGGCCGACTCCGTCGAGGAGTAGCCATGCCAGATGGTTCCGTCCGCAACTTCGACGAGATCTCGGACCGTCTGGACCAGATCATCGCTACCGTTCGCTCCAAGGATACGTCCTTGGAGCGTTCACTCGATCTGTTTGACGAGGCGATTGAGCTGGGCTCCCGCGCGGTCGATATGGTCGACAAGTTTGAGCTGACGCCGCGTGAGGCCGATAAGCTCGAACAGGAATACGATGAGGATGCGGCAAACGAATCCCAGGATAGCTAGGCCGCATCTCCGGATACGAATGGTTGATGGCATTCATGAAACGCGTGCGTCTTGATGACGAACTGATTTCACAGGGCATCTGCGCCGATCGCGCGGATGCCCTTCGCACTCTTATGGCCGGCTTGGTCTCGAGTGGCGGCGAGCGCTTGACTTCGCCGGGTCTTAAGGTGATGCCGGGGCTGCCGCTGCACGTGAAGGGGCGTATTCCCTATGTTGGCCGCGGCGGTCTTAAGCTCGAAGGCGCGCTTGATGCGTTTGGCATCAATCCGACGGGCCTTGCCTGTTTGGATGTGGGCTGCTCTACCGGCGGTTTTACCGATTGCCTGCTCAAGCGCGGAGCTGCGACTGTTGTCTCTGTGGACGTGGGTCGCGCCCAATTCGATTGGTCGTTGCGTCAGGACGATCGCGTGACGCTGCATGAGCGCACCAACGTGACGCAGCTGCCCAAGCTTGGCTATGCCGGCGCCATCGACCTGGCTGTGTGTGATGTCTCGTTTACCAGCATCGCGAACATTATCGATGCGGTGCTGGCGTGCCTGGCGCCTACTGGTTCTTTTTGCACGCTCGTAAAGCCCCAGTTTGAGGCGCCGGCTGCGCTGGTGGGCGAGGGCGGCATCGTGACCGACCCCGCCGTCCGCCGTGATACGCTTGTGGCGGCGATTGAACTCTTTGCAGCCAAGGGCCTGTTCCCGGTCGATGTGTGCGTTTCACCCATCCATGGTGCCAAGGGCAACGTCGAGTTTTTCCTGTACGGCACGAGGTTTGCCCCCGGCGACCGCTCGCAAGACGAGCTGCAATCCCAGGTATCGGTTTTGAGCGAGAAAGCTGCAACGCTATGAAGGTCTTTCTGGTTCCCAATTACTACAAGCAAGAGGCGGTCGAGAGTGGCCTGATGCTCGAGCTTTGGCTTACGCGCCAGGGCTACGAGGTCGCATGGGCGGCCGATCAGCGATCCAAGATCCAAAGCACGCCTGATATCGACGGCTCCGATCTGGTCATTACGCTCGGCGGCGACGGTACGTTGCTGCGCGCTGCCCGTATCCTCAACCATCGTGAGATTCCTATCCTCGGTCTTTCCTATGGTCACCTGGGTTTTTTAACTGCTGCGAGTCCCGAGGAGCGCGACATTCTGCAGGTCGTGAGTGACGCCCTTTCCGGTGAGCTACATGTGAGCCGTCGCGCTACCATCGCCGCTGATATCGTGTCCGTGCGCGAAGACGGTACGAAGGATGTCGTGCGCACCTTCGCCCTCAACGACATGGCGCTTACGCGCGGCCCCCTGTCCGATATGGTCGAGTTTGACATCACGGTGTCCGGTCACCATATCGACCGCCTACGCGGTGACGGTGTCGTTGTTTCGACGGCGACCGGCTCCACTGGCTATGCACTATCCGCCGGCGGCCCCATCGTCAGCCCCGATTACACGGGTATGGTATGCGTACCCATTGCGCCGCACACCATTCAGGCCCGTGCCTTCTTGACTTCGCCGAGTGATGTCGTCGAAATCCTTATGTCTGATGACCGTCCGAGCGTTCCGGCGATCGCTATCGATGGGCAGTTTATTACCTGTGATGGCACCGTTGAGAGCGTGGCGGTGCGTCGCGGTCCCTGCGATGTGCTGCTGCTGGATTACGGCCCCGAGAGCTTCTATAACTCGGTGAGCCGTGTGTTCTACGGAGTGCGTCATGATCGATGAGCTGCAGGTTTCTAACATTGCACTCATTCGCGAGGCGACGTTGGTGCCGAGTGCCGGCCTGACTGTCCTGACCGGCGAGACCGGTGCTGGCAAGACCGCGCTGCTCTCGGCCCTCAAACTTATTTTGGGCGAGCGCGCGGATTCGTCGACGGTGCGCGAGGGCGAGGCGCTCGCGAGCGTCGAGGCACGACTCTTCGACGGGCCGCACGACACGGAAGGGTTCACCGTACAGCGCAGCCTTTCCGCCGAGGGCCGCAGCCGCGTGAAGATTGACGGGCGCATCGCCAGTGTGCGCGAGCTTTCGGAGCGCGTTGGCGTGATGATGGATTTGTGCGGCCAGCACGAGCACCAACGCTTGCTCGATCCGGCACATCACGTTGCGATGGTCGATGCGTGGGCGGGACGCTCTGCGCTCGAGGCACTCGAGCACTACCGTGCTTGCTTTAAAGCCTCGCGCGCGGCTGCCAAGGAGGTCCGTCGCGTCGAGGAGGCCTCGCGTGCGCAGGGGAGTCGTGTCGAGGAGGCGCGCTTCGCCCTGGAGCGCATTGCCGAGGTCGACCCTAAGCCGGGCGAGTATGAGGAGCTCGAGGAACTGCTGCCGCGCTCCGAACATGCCGAGGTACTGGTTGCCACTGCTAACGATGCCCATGCATCGCTTGCTGCCGAAGGGGGAGCGATCGATGCCGTGAACAGTGCCGTGGCAGAGCTTTCCCGTATGGCTGCCGTCGATCGCAAGCTGGGCGACATTGCCGATGCGCTTTCGGATGCCTGTATCTCCCTTGAGGATTGCGCGAACGAGCTTCGTTCCTATCGCGATGGCGTCGCCTTCGACCCGCGCGAGCTCGCTCGCATGCGTGAGCGGTATTCCGACCTCAAGGGTCTGTTGCGTCAGTGGGGTCCCACTATGGACGATGTTTTTGCCATGCGCGATCGCTCGCAAGAACTGCTGTCCCTGGTCGATGATGGCGATGAGCAGATCAAAAAGGCGCGTGAGGCACTCGGGAGCGCCGAGCGCGAGTTGTTTGCCGCTGCCAAGGCACTTAAGCGCGCTCGCAATACGGCGGCCCCGCGCTTCTGCCACGAGGTTAGCCGCCAGATGGCGCGCTTGGAGATGGGTAGTGCCGAGCTCGTCTGGGAGTCGCGCGATCTTCCCCGTGCTGAGTGGACGCCCGTTGGTCCTTCGAGCTACGAGCTGCTATACCGCAGCGGTGCCGGTTTGACTCCACGTCCCCTGCGCCGCATTGCGTCGGGCGGCGAGCTCAGCCGCGTCATGTTGGCAAGTAAGGTTGTCCTCGGTAACGCGGACGGTGTCGATACGCTGGTGTTTGACGAGGTCGATGCTGGCGTCGGTGGCTCCACGGCGCGTGCGCTCGCGGGCGTGCTGGCAGATCTCGCCGCTACGCATCAGGTGATTGTCGTAACCCACTTGGCGCAGGTCGCCGTCATGGCTGACAAGCATTATGTCGTCAGCAAGGAACCGGGCGATGTTCCCCAGACGCATTTGGACGAGGTAACCGGCGAAGCGCGTACCGCCGAGATCGCCCGCATGTTGAGCGGCGATCAATCGGAGG
>CABSMK010000043.1 GCA_902478825.1 uncultured Collinsella sp. | reverse complement strand
GTCGGCAGCGTCAGATGTGTATAAGAGACAGTGGCAAGCTCTCGCGCCCCGCAGCGTCCGCTCGCCCAGCTCGTCGACGTCGTGAGCGGCGAGAGCCACGCCATCACCTCCGCACAGGTGACCATTGGTCGCGAGCGCTCGGTTTCCGACATCGCCCTGCGCGACCCCAACGTGTCGCGCCGTCATGCCCAGCTCACCTTTACCGGCTCGGACTGGTCGATCGAGGACCTCAACTCCACCAACGGCACGCTCGTCAACAACCGTCGCATCACGCGCTGCCCGCTGCGCAACGGCGACCTGCTGACGTTTGGCCTGAGCACGTTCGAATTTAGGGGATAGTCGCTTATGAACATCGATATCGTCCTGTTTGCAGGCCGCATCGTCCTGGTCGTCCTGCTTTATATCTTCCTGTTTGCCGTCATGAAGACCGGCGTGGGGCTCGTCCGCGGCCAGCGCCGCGACTCGGCCATCTGGACGATCGATGTGGACAAGGGCCCGCGCGGCATCCGCGGCATCCACGTGGATATGCTCGGCCCCGTCATCGTCGGCCGTTCGCCGTCGTCGGACATCTGCATCAACGAACCGTTTGTCTCGGCCTCGCATGCGCGTTTTTCGCTGCAGGGTCCGGCACTTATTATCGAGGACCTCAACTCGCTTAACGGCACGCTCGTCAACGGCCGCCAGCTGGTGGAACCCGCAACGCTGCGCGAGGGCGACGAAGTCCAGATTGGCGACGTGGTCATGAAGGTGAACCGTCGATGATCGACGAGGAGAACAAGTCCGCAACCATGCCAGAGACGTCGGCCGCCCCCGCGACCGCGCCGGCTCATGCCGCCCCGGCGGGCCATGCGCCCGTGGAGCCCGAGGACACTGTGTTCTCCCTGCCTCTTTCGCATGTAACGCAAGAATATCCGACGCTGACCGACGACGAGGATACCGAGGACAACGCTGACGGCGGTAACACCCCCATCGGCGTGCACGCCGCTACCGAGCAGCCCGCGGCCCCGCAAGACATGCCCGCGCCGGCTCACTTTGCCGAACCCGTCGCCACGGCGATTACCGAGAGCTCCGCGGTATTTGCGGCTCCCGAGCCCGCGGCACCGGTGTTTCCCGTAGCGCCGGCACCCGCCGCAGCACCCGAGTCCGCATCTGCACCGGAACCCGCGGCGGCGCCCTCCCCCGCGGACGCATCGGCGCCCGAAGCCATGCAGTCTGTAACCGAAGACGTACCCGCAGCAACGACGGAGGATGTCTCCCAATCCCACGGCACGCCCGCGCCCGCGCACTTCGCGACGCCCGAGTCTGCAGCCGTCGCCCCGCAAGACGACGAGCCTGTCGACCGTACAACCGAAGAGCCCGCCACGCCCAACGTCAACGACCCGAGCAACGATGCCGACACCGTCTCGCCCGGCGATACGGCCGAGATTGACGTTGCCGCCGTGGAGGCCAAGCTTAAGGACCCCGGCTCGACCATGAGTTTTGAGCCGCTGACCGACGAGCGCGTCGAGACTGACTCGACCTACGACGCCGGCACGACCACGCAGCTCATGTGGGGCGCCCGCTCCGATGTTGGCTGTGTGCGCCCGCATAACGAAGACTCCTATCTGGTGCAATCGCCGCTCTTTTGCGTATGCGACGGCATGGGCGGCCACGCCGCCGGTGAGGTAGCCTCCTCCATCGCCGTCGAGACCATTGCCAAGACAGCGCCGCAGGCAGCCGACGCCGCACGACTGGCGGCCGCCGTCGAAGCTGCAAACGCCGCGGTCATCGAGGCTGCGCTCAACGGGCTTGGCAAGCCCGGCATGGGCTGCACGGCAACCTGCGCCTATATCGAAAACGACATGCTCGCTATCGCCCACGTGGGCGACTCGCGCGCCTATCTGCTCCACGAGGGCACGCTCATCCGCGTGACCCGCGACCACTCCTATGTGGAGGAGCTCGTGGACGCCGGCGAGATTACGGCAGACGAGGCTCGCGTCCACCCCAACCGCTCGGTCATCACCCGCGCGCTGGGCTCGGATCCCGCAATGTATGCCGACCACTTTACCCTGCATATCGAGGAAGGCGACCGCCTGATCCTGTGCTCGGACGGTCTTTCGAGCATGATTCCCGATAGCGATATCGAAAACATCGCCACGCAGTCCTCGACCGCGCAGATTTGCGTCGACAACCTTGTTGACGCGGCACTGGTCGCCGGCGGGCATGACAACGTCACCGTGCTTGTCGTTGACCTGGTCGACGATGGCGTCATGCGCGAGGCAAAGCGCGTCCGCCGCCGCAACATCACCATTGCCACCGTACTGGGCATCGCTTTTGTGCTGGCGGCAGCCATCTGGGCCTACGCAGGCATCACCGGCTCGTACTACCTGGGCACCTACAAGGACACCGTCGCGGTCTACCGGGGCATTCCCGGCAAGCCGCTCGGCCTTAAGCTGCACTGGCTCGACAGCACGACCACCATCAAACTGTCCGACCTGCCCGAAGACACACAAAATCGCCTTAAGGCAGGTATTCAGCAGACGAGCATCGACGACGCACAGGACACCATCTCCAAGTACCGCCATCAGATCGACGAGGAGCAGACCCGTCAGGTGATCGACGCGCAAACGATCCGCAATAACACCGACCAGGGTTCGACCTCCGAATCGGATTCCGAGAATACCGCCGAACAGTCCGCCGAGGCCGAAGCCTCCGATAAGAATTAGAAAGGGAGTGCCGCTTATGAGTCGCCGCAACACCGAACTGCTTTTGCTCATCGCCTCGGCGTTCCCCGTCATCCTGCTGTATGCGATGTACGTGCTCACCGCGGGCGCCACGATCTCCTTTGAGACGCTTGCCGTGCCGATCGGCCTCTTTGCCGCCTTCGCCGCGGCGCATATCGCCGTGCGCATCCTGGCGCCCGGCGCCGACCCCGCAATCCTGCCCATCGTCTTTGTGCTCTCGGGCATCGGCATCACATTCGTGACGCGCCTTGCCCCCGACCTCGCCATCTCGCAGCTCATCATCCTGTTTATCTCGGTGGCGCTCATGGTGGGAACGCTCGCGCTGGTCAAGAACCTCGACGTGGTCATGCGCTACAAATACACCTTCGGCATCATCGGCATCATCTTGCTGATGCTGCCCATCTTTATCGGCACCACGATCTCGGGCTCCAAGCTGTGGATTCGCATCGCCGGCTTTACCATCCAGCCCGGCGAGTTCGCCAAGGTCTTTATCGTGCTGTTCCTGGCCGGCTACCTGGCCGAGAACCGCGAACTGCTCTCCATCTCCAACCGCAAGATTCTGGGCCTCAAGATTCCGCGCTTCCGCCTGCTGCTGCCGCTGTTTGCCGTGTGGGGCGTGTGCCTGCTCGTCGTCGTCTTCGAACGCGATCTGGGCTCGGCCGTACTGTTCTACACCATCTTCTTGCTGATGCTCTACGTTGCCACGGGACGCTTTTCGTACGTCATCATCGGCCTGATACTTTTGGCTGTTGGAGCCGTGGGCGCCTACAAGTTCCTGTCGCACGTTCAGGTGCGCTTTCAGGTCTGGGTCGATCCGTTTAAGGATGCCCAGGGCCAAGGCTACCAGATCGTGCAGTCGCTCTTTTCGCTCGCCGACGGCGGCCTGGTGGGCGTGGGCATCGGCAACGGCATGAGCAACAACATCCCCGTCGTCGAATCCGACTTTATCTTCTCGGCCATCGGCGAGGAAATGGGGCTTTTGGGCGGCGGCGCCGTGCTCATCCTGTTTATGCTCTTTGCCGTGCGCGGTCTGACCACGGCCGCTCGCGCCAAGTCCGACCTTGCCGCCTTTAGCGCCACAGGCCTTACGGCGGCTATCAGCTTCCAGGCCTTCTTGATTGTGGGCGGCGTGACCCGCCTGATTCCGCTGACCGGCGTCACTCTGCCCTTCATGAGCCAGGGCGGCTCCTCGCTGCTGGCGAGCTTTATCATCGTCGCGCTGCTACTGCGTGCCGGCGACGAGGCAACCGGACGCGAGGCCGAACTCACCGGCACCGGCACCATGTCTGCCATCACCGATGACCAGGTCGCATCTGCCGCCGCCCCGACCGGCACGCGATTTGCCACCTCGTCGTCCTACGGCCGCGGTAGCCACTCTGCCGGCTCTCGCATGCGTCGTCGCCTGCTCGATACGCCTGAATCCGGCGTACTTGGCCGCGTGGCACTTGCCAACCGCCTGACTCGCGCCGTGTTCGCCTTTACGGCGCTGTTCGCCATCCTTATCGGCAACCTCACCTATGTCCAGGTCATCAAGGCCAAGGACTATCAGGACATGCCGACCAACAACCACACCATCGCCCGCTCCAAGTATATCCAGCGCGGATCCATCATCACGTCCGACGGCGTGACGCTGGCCGAGTCGCTGCAGCAGGAGGACGGCACCTACGCCCGCTCCTACCCCAACGGCAATATGGCCGCGCACGTGGTGGGCTACGTGAGCCAGCAGTATGGCACCGCTGGCATCGAGAGCGTCATGAACGACACGCTCACCGGTTCCAAGGATTACTCCAGCTGGAACAACGCCATCGCATCGCTCGCAGGTCAAACCCAGCCGGGTAACACCGTCAAGCTCACGATCGATTCGCGCATCCAGACGGCTGCTGAACAGGCGCTCAAGGGCTTTAAGGGCGCCGTGGTGGTCATGGACCCGCGCACCGGCGCCGTCCTTGCGTGCGCCAGCTCGCCCACCTACGACAACACCAACATCGACGCCCTGCTACAGGCGGGCGGCGGCGAGGACGGTTCCTTGTACGACCGCGCCATGGATGCGCTGTATACCCCAGGCTCCACGTTTAAGGTCGTCACCCTTTCCGCAGCGCTCGAGACCGGCACCGCCACGCTTTCGAGCACCTACCAGGCGCCCGGTTCCATGGATATCGGCAACGCTCCGGTCACCAACTACGCCAACGAAAGCTACGGCACCATCAGCCTGCAGCAGGCCTTCGCCGTGTCGTCTAACGTCGTCTTTGGCCAGGTGGCCAACGAGGTCGGCGCCAGCTCGCTGGTACAGTTTGCCAACGCCTTTGGCTATGGGCAAAAGCTGGGCCAGGACCTTACCGCCACGGCCTCCATCATGGCCGACCCGTCGCTTATGACCGAGTGGGAGACCGCTTGGGCAGGTGCAGGTCAGCCTGTCGGTATGGACCACACGCCCGGCCCGCAGACCACGGTCATGCAAAACGCCGTGATCGCTGCCGCCATTGCCAACAGCGGCGTCGTCATGGATCCGTTCTTTGTGTCCCAGGTGCTCGCCCCAGACGGAACCGTGGTTAAGACCATGCAGTCCCGTTCGCTGGGTCAGGCTGTCAGCTCTGCCACGGCCGACCAGGTCAAGCAGGCCATGCTCTCAGTCGTCCAGTCTGGCACTGGCACCGATGCCCAGATTCCGGGTGTCAAGGTTGCCGGCAAGACCGGCTCGGCCGAGACCGGCGGCACCAACGTCAACTCCATGTTCATCGGCTTTGCCCCCTACGATTCACCTACGGTCGCCATCTCGGTGGCTTTGGAGGATTACGACAAGCATGACGTCAAGGCCGCCAAAATCGCCGGCATCGTCCTGACCGCGGCGCTCGCCGCACAGGGAGCGTGATGCCCGTGATCGAAGCGGATACTCGGGGCGCACCACGGCCGATGAGCTAGCGGCAACGCGCCACACGGCCCCAGCGGCCACATATTTGGTACTACACACAACGTTGAGCGAATAGTTATGTTAGGAGCAGGAATGGAACAGAGGGTCCTCGGGGGAAGATACCTCCTCAAGGATAAGGTGGGAACGGGCGGCATGGCGACCGTCTTCCGTGCACAGGATCAGGTCCTCGACCGCACGGTTGCCGTCAAGATCATGCTGCCGCAGTATGCCGGCGACGCCACCTTCGCTGCACGCTTTAAGCAGGAGGCCCAGGCAGCAGCAGGCCTGTCCTCCCCCTATATCGTGGGCGTCTACGATTGGGGCAAGGACGGCGACACCTATTACATCGTCATGGAGTACCTGCGCGGTACCGACCTTAAAAGCGGCATCAAGAGCCACGGTGCACTCGATCCCAAAAAGGTCGCACAGATCGGCTCGCAGATCAGCTCCGCGCTTTCGGTCGCCCATAAGCACGAGATCATCCACCGCGACATTAAGCCGCAAAATATCATGGTGCTGCCCGACGGCAACATCAAGGTGATGGACTTTGGTATCGCACGCGCCAAGAACAGCCACCTCACGCAGGACAACAACGTGCTGGGCACCGCCCACTACGTAAGCCCCGAGCAGACCCGTGGTCAGGACCTCAGTCCCACCTCGGATATCTATTCGCTGGGCGTCGTCATGTACGAATGCGCTACCGGCCGTGTACCCTTCGACGGCGACGACGCCATCTCAGTGGCACTCAAGCAGGTCAACGAGCTGCCTATCCCGCCGAGCCAAATTAACTCCGGCGTCGACGCCGACCTGGAGCGCATCATCCTCAAGTGCATGGAGAAGGACCCGGCCAACCGCTTCCAGACGGCCGATGAGCTGCGCCAGGTGCTCAATAGTTACCTGTCCGGTCGCGCCGTCAACGTCTCGGAGCCCACGCGCATTATCGGTGCCGCCGGCGACCTGGGCGCTACCAAGACCCGCGAGCTGTCTGACTCCACGCGCGCTATGGTTCGCCCCGTCTCGGGCGTGAGCGGCCAGACCAACCCCCGCAGCGCCGTCTCGGGTTCCACCGGTTCCTACGAGGCCGAGAAGCCCAAGTCCAACAAGAACAAGATTATTGCCGCCGTGGTGGCTGCCATCGCCGTCATCGGTATCGTCGTGGCCTTTGCCACGGGCATGTTCAGCGGCGACCAGGTTACGGTCCCCGATGTGCTGGGCAAAGATCAGGAGACCGCCGTCGAGCTGATCCAGGAGGCCGGCCTGGAGGTCGGCACCGTCGACCAGAGCTACAACGATGACGTCGACGAGGGTAAGGTCGCCGAGCAGACCCCCAACGGCAACACCAAGAAGGCCAAGGGCACCAAGGTGAACCTGGTAATCTCCAAGGGTCCCAAGCCCTCCGAGAAGGTTGAGGTTCCCCGGCTTGTCGGCCTGACCAAGGACCAGGCCGAGGCCGCGCTGGCAAGCGTTGGCCTGAAGGGCAACGCCTCCGAGGAGGCCAACGAGGCCGATGAGGGCCAGGTCTTTGAGCAGGGCACCGAAGCCGGTAAGGAAGTCGCGAAGGGCACGACCATCTCGTACAAGGTCTCGAGCGGCCCGGATACCACGTCCGTCCCCGATCTGACCGACATGACCGAGGCCCAGGCGCGCAACGCCCTCGATATGGCAGGCTTTGGCGTCGACGTTAGCTACCAGGAGAACGACTCGGTTACCGAGGGCACCGTGATCAGCTGGAACCCCAGTGGCAAGCAGAAGCCCGGCGCCACGATTACCGTCGTCATTGCCAAGAAGTCCGGCAAGGCCAGTGTTCCGGGCAACCTGTACGGCAAGAGCATCTCCGCCGCCGTCACCGCGCTCAACAACGCCGGTTTCTATAACATCGGCTTCTGTGACCAGAACGGCAATCCCGTAAGCGGTAACGAGGATGCCACCGTTACGGGCGTCTCCCCCACTGGCAAGCAGTCCACCGACAGCACGATTACGCTGACGGTCGCACTTTCTGGCTCGGGTTCGGGCTCTGGCTCGGGCACGGGTGACGATTCCGGTACGACCAACTAGTCGCCACCCCACCGCTCATTACGGCTCTCGCCGCAAACATATTCGCTCACAGGCGCCCGCTTGCTTCCCCAGCAAGCGGGCGCTTTCTTTATCTGAAGCAGCAAATACTACGGCATGCCTTAAACCAAAAGAGCCCGGCACCGTAACGGTACCGGGCTCTATATTCCTCTGGTGCCCCCGGGCGGATTCGAAAACTCCCCCCGCGGGGAAATTGGTGACGCGGGCGTCGACGGTCCGAATCCGCCGGCGGCCCCCACAAACCAGAAACGGCGCCGCTATCGCGACGCCGTCATATCCTCTGGTGCCCCCGGGCGGATTCGAACCGTCGACACCCGCTTTAGGAGAGCGGTGCTCTATCCCCTGAGCTACGGAGGCATGTTGTACTAGTGTAGCAGATTTACTGCATCGCCATACGTCGCATGACTAGACTTCGAAGTTGCGGTGGAATAGTTCCTGTCTAAAGCATCTAAAGCCGTATTTAGAAACTATTTCACCGCAACTTATGAGGAGCTAGTTGCCTTTGTGGAAGAGGCCTTTGATGACGGAGGGGATGCTCTTGGCGCCCTTGGCGGTCACATCGATAAAGTCGGGCGAACGCACGAGCTTATCCTCGTCGACGTACTTGCGGACCGCGCGAAGCGTCTCTTTGTCGTCACGCGTCGAAAACGTAAAGTGACCGTTGTCCTTGGTGAAGATGGCAAAACGCGTGATCTTCTTGGTGCCGCGCAAAACCTCGGCGGCAATATAGTCGACCTCGTCCCACGGGATTTGAATATAATCCTCGGGATTGCGCTCGTTATAGTACTCAAACGCCTTATTGCCCACCATCACGTTACCGTGGCTGGTAAGCCCCATCAGGCAGGTTGCCGGCGTTGCCAGATCGACCGTGCTGTTTTGAGATTGCGCCATACGCGCCTCGCCCTCCAATAAAAACAATCGGACCGCATCCAGTGTACCCACCGGGTGCGGTCCGTTTCAATGGCTCAAAAGCCCTTACCTAGCAACTCTCGGTCTTAAGCCGAAGCGTGCTTACATGAAGCCGCAGAAGCGACCGATGATGCCGACGGCGAAGAGAGCCAGGATGATGACGATCGGGCTGACCTTCTTCTTGAGGAGCTTGCAGACCAGCAGGGTCAGGCACACGGCGGCAAGGCCGGGGATGAGCTGATCGAGGTTGGCCTGAAGCGTGGTGACCTTCATCTGATCAAGGGCGGTAGCACCGACGGAGTTGTACATCGTCAGCGCTTCCTTGATACCCTCGGAACCGGAGGGCAGGCTAGCCCAGTCGATAAAGGCGCCAGCAGACTGCTTGACCGTGGAGACGATCGGGGTGAAGGAAATGGACACCCAGCGCTCGACCAGGGCACCGATGATGAACATACCCAGGATGGAAGCGCCCTCGGTGACCTTGCCCATCAGACCACCGGAGAGGTCCTTGGCGATGGAGGAGCCGACCTTGTAGCCAAACTCCTGCGTGTACCACAGGAAAGCGTAACGGATGATGTTCCACGCGAAGAAGAACAGCAGCGGACCGACGATGCTGCCGGACATGGCCAGGGAAGCGCCCAGAGCGCCCAGAATCGGGCGAAGGGTGAACCAGAAGACGGGGTCACCGACGCCGGCGAGCGGGCCCATCATACCGACCTTGACGCCCTGGATGGCGACGTCATCGATCGGAGCACCGTTGGCGCGCTCCTCCTCGAGGGCGAGGGTAACGCCAATGACGGGGGCGGAAACATAGGGGTGGGTGTTATAGAACTCCAGGTGGCGCTTAAGCGCGGCAATCTGGTCATCCTTGCTGGTGTAGAGCTTCTTGATCGCAGGGATCATTGCGAAGCACCAGCCGCCGTTCTGCATACGCTCGTAGTTCCACGAGCCCTGAAGGAACTGATGACGGAAGCAAACCTTCTTGCGGTCAGCCTTGGTGAGCTGAATCTTGTTCTCTGCCATATGTATCACTCCCCTCCTACTCGTAATCGTTCAGAATGTCGCCGAGCGGGTCGCCGGAGCCACCGCCCATGCCGCCACCCTGCTTGGCCAGTTCCTTAAGGCCAAGGTAGATGAGGGCAAGGGAGATGCCGATGAGGCCAAGGGCGATCAGCGTGAGCTGAGGGATGGCAGCAAGGACAAAGCCGAGGATGAAGAACGGCCAGGTCTCCTTGGTGGCCATCATGTTGATGACCATGGCGTAACCGACGGAAGCGACCATGCCGCCGCCGACAGCCATGCCGCCGGACAGCCAGTCGGGCATAGCGTTAAGCGCGTTGGTAACGGCCTCGGCCGGGATGACGCACAGAAGCACTGCCGGGATGGCGATACGAAGGCCCTGCATGAGGATGGCAGCATACTGCCAGCGCTCGATGCCGGAGAAGTCGCCCTTCTCGGCGCAACCGTCCATGGCGTGAGCGATAGCGGTAGCAATGGTACGGCAGATCATGGTCAGGAACAGACCAGCGACCGACAGCGGGACGGCGACGGCGATGGCCGCGGTAACGGCCTTGGCCGAATCAGTGGCGCCGCCGTTGAGGGCGAGCACCATGATGATCGAAGAAGCGACCGAGGCCAGAGCGGCGTCAGGCGCGACGGCGGCGCCGACGTTAGCCCAGCCAAGGGCCATCATCTGGAGCGAACCGCCCAGGAGGATGCCCTCCTGAAGGTGACCGGTTACGAGACCGATAAGCGTGCATGCCACGAGCGGCTGATGGAACTGGAACTCATCCAGAATGCCTTCCATACCGGCAAGCAACGCGACAATCGCAACAAGAAGAATAGTGATTGCAGACATGTATCGGACCCTCCTTTACTATGCTTGAGCGGCCAGTTCGGCCTTAGCTTTCTTCAACATGGCGTCGAGATCCTCGGAAGCATCCGAAGGAACCTTGCGGACCTCGAACTTGACGCCCTTGGCCTTGAGGGCCTCGAGGGTCTTAACGTCGTCATCGCCCATAGCGACGGCGTTGGTGACGACGACCTTGCCCTTGGAGTGAGCCATGGAACCGATGTTGACTTCCTTGATGTCGACGCCGGCCTCGATGGCCTTGAGCAGATCCTGCGGGTTCTCGAAGAGCAGCATGGCCTTGGTGCCACCAAAGCGCGTGTCCTTGACGACCTCGGCCATCTTCTTGATGGGAACGACGTTGGCATGGACTCCCGGAGGGGCAGCCTGCTCGATCATGGTCTTGCGGAGCTCGTCGTGAGCAACGCCGTCGGAAACCACGATGATGCGGTTGGGGTTGATCTGCTTGGTCCACGTGGTGGCCACCTGACCATGAAGCAGACGGGTGTCGATACGGACGTGGGCAATCTTGATGTGCCCGTCGCCGATGACCGTTCCCGGAGGGATGGCGCCTGCAGGAGCAGCGGCGGCCGTAGCCGGCTTCTTCTCCTCGGGCTCCAGAGACTCGGGCTTGACGCGCACGCCAGCCTTAGCCTCAGTCACGAGATGTTTTGCGATCGCATGTGCAGTGTTCTTTGCGTCAAAGCGCTGCGAATATGCCTCGATGAGCATAGGCAGGTTGACACCGGTGACGATAGCCCAGGAATCGTGGCCCTCGATGAGCCCGCTGATCTGGTTGAACGGCGTGCCGCCCCACAGATCAACGAGGAAGAGTACCTGCTCCTGGTCGTCGAAGGAAGCGACTGCTTCCTCGACCTTAGCACGGAAGTCGTCGGGGCCCATGCTCGGCTCGAGCGAGACCACGGCCACAGACGGCTGATCGCCAAAGACCATCGAGCCCGTCTGCTTGATTCCAGCTGCCAAGTCCCCGTGGCTAGCAAGAACAATACTTACCATCACATAACCTCCTTTTTGTCTACGTAATTCCTACACGACATGAAAGGAGTATACCTGTTTGGTTTGTGGAATTATAGCTAAATCCGCAAAAGGTTGGATTATTTGTTTAAACGTCTAAGTTTGTTACAAATTGATTACGTTGCTGGTTTTCGACTCATTACCCGCCAGAGCGTCGCTCATCAAGCCATGTACTTTACAGATACAAGCAGGCTGTTCATTAATAATGATTTTAAGCAAGTGCGAATGTACTTGTACTACTGCTATTTTGTTTAAACAGACATGACTTGACTATTTTCGTGACTTATGCACTACGAAACTACTCAAAAAAGTTGCGGTGGAATAGTTCTTGTTTAAGAGCCAGAAGGCTGGATTTAGGAACTATTTCACCGCAACGGGGGTGCGGACAGAAAGTTGGACCGTGAAGCGGTCCGGACTGGAGGTTCGCATG
>CABSMK010000042.1 GCA_902478825.1 uncultured Collinsella sp. | reverse complement strand
TCAGATGTGTATAAGAGACAGACTCTTATAACGCCAGTGCCGAGTCTATGGCTGCCGGCCTCGATTTGCTGTGCTCGCTCATCTGTGACGGTTCGCGCATGGCGATCCTGGGCGAGATGGGCGAGATGGGCGACGAGGCTCCCCGCATGCATGAGCTCGTGGGCGCCTATGCCGCCGCCAAGAAGCTCGACATGCTCGCGTGCGTCGGCGGCGAGCTGGCTCAGCTCATGGCCGATGCCGCACGTATGATGGGTATGGATGAGGACCGCATCCAGGTGTTCTCCGATTATCAGCAGGTGCTCGACCGCATGGGCGGCGCGCTTGAAAATCATGATGTTGTACTGGTCAAGGGTTCCCGTTTTGTTGAGCTCGACCGCTTTGTGGAAGGTGTGTGCTAGCCCATGTTCGGCAATCCCTCGTATCCTACGTATCAGGCCTTTTTGGGACTTGGCATCGCTGCCGCCATTGCGTTGCTGCTTATGCCGTGGTGGATCAAGCTGCTGAAGGTCGAGGGTATCGGCCAGCAGGTTCGAGCCGACGGCCCCAAGCGTCATTTGATTAAACAGGGTACGCCGACCATGGGCGGCGTCATCATCCTTGTCGCGATCTCGCTGACCTGTCTGCTGATGGGCAAGCTCACCACCGAGCTCGTGCTCGTGCTGCTTGCCACGCTGGCCACCGGCGTTCTGGGTCTCATCGACGACCTGACCTCTGTCACGCATGGTCGCTCGCTCGGCCTGACGCCTCACGCCAAGATGATCGGTCTGACCATCATCTGCGTCACTTTTACCGTGCTCGCCGTCAATTGGTGCGGCGTCGCCCCCGAGATTCGTTTTCCCGGCGGCCTGACGATTGACCTCGGTGTTCTTTCGACCACCATCTGCGGCCTTTCGTTCCCGTGGCTCTACATTGTATTTTGCTGGCTGATGATCGCCGGTCTTTCCAATGCCGTGAACCTGACCGATGGTCTGGACGGCCTTGCCGGCGGCACTTCCATGATCGCCATGCTCGCCATGGCCGCCATGGCGTTTTTGCACGGTGACGTGAACCTGTCCATCTTCTGCACGGCGTGCGCCGGTGCCTGCCTGGGCTTTTTGTGGTTCAATTGCTACCCGGCGAGCATCTTTATGGGCGATACCGGCTCACTTGCCCTGGGTGCCGCTTTTGCCTGCACCTCCATCATGACCAACACCGAAGTCGTTTCCCTCATCATCGGCGGTCTGTTTATCGTCGAGACCCTGTCGGTCATGATCCAGGTCGTCTATTTCCACTTTACGCACAAGCGCGTCTTCCTTATGGCGCCCATCCATCATCATTTCGAAAAGAAGGGCTGGGCCGAGACCAAGGTCGTTATCCGTTTTTGGATTATCGCCGCGGCCTTTGGCGCCGTTGGCCTCGCCCTGTTCTTCCAGTTGGGATAGTGGTCTTTCATGCCTCTTGCTGATGTCTTTAGCCTGCTTGTTTTGGGGCAGGGTAAATCCGGTCTCGATGTCGCCCGTTGGGCGTTGGCTCACCCCGAGCGCGTGAGCACCACGACCGTGTATGGCGGCGGTACCTCCGAGCCCAATGACGCCACACGTGCGCTCGAGGCGCAGGGCGCGTCGTTTGTCTACGGCACCGAGCAGGTCGAGGGTGCCTATGACGTGTGCGTGACATGCCCGGGTATCTCGGAGTTCTCGGCCTTCTTTAAGGCCGGGCGTGAGCATGCCGCTCAGATTATGGGCGAGCCCGAGTTTGCCTATCGCCTGTCTCCCCAAAATTGGATCGCCATCACGGGCACCAACGGCAAGACAACTACCACGTCGCTGACCGATTATCTGCTCAAGGCCGCCGGTGAAGCTAGCGTGGCCGTCGGCAATATCGGTGAGCCACCGGTGAACGAGATCGACGGCCGCGCACACAATGAGTGGTTTGTGGCCGAGCTGTCGAGTTATCAGATCGCTACGACCGCCGAGCTTCATCCTCGCGTGGCGGTACTGCTCAACATCACGCCCGACCACCTGGGCTGGCACAAGAGCCACAAGAACTATGCGCTTGCCAAGATCAAGTTGTTCGAGAATATGGTCGATGACGACCTCGTGGTTATCGACGTCGAGGATGCCGGCATCCATGAGTTCGATGAGTACATCTACACACCGGGTCGCCGCATCTGCAAGGTCGCTTTTTACGAGCCCGAGGGTGCAGACGCCGCCTTTGTGCGCGACGGCAAGATGATCGTGCGCCTGAAGGGCGTCGAGACCCAGCTTGTCGCCACGTCCGAGCTCAAGATCTCGGGCCATCACAATGTCATCAATGCCCTATGTGCCGCCACGGCTGCTCTGGCCGTCGGTGCCGATCCCGAGGGCATTTGCCGCGGTTTGGCATCGTTCCAGCCGCTCGAACACCGCGTGGAACCCTGCGGCGAGATCGATGGCGTGCGCTACGTCAACGATTCCAAGGCAACGAACACCGATGCGGTCGAAAAGGCCCTGACGGCGTTTCCCGATGACGACGTGATCTTGCTGCTCGGCGGTCACGATAAGGGTACGCCGCTTGCGGACTTTGCCCGCGTCGTTATGGACAACGTGCGCTCGGTCGTTTGCTTTGGCGATGCGCGCGAGCGCTTTACCGCCGCTATGGACGAGGCCGATGTCGATGGTGACGTGGATATCGCCCAGGCCGATGATCTGCGCGATGCTGTTGACGTTGCCCGCTCGCTCTCGAGCCGCGGCGACGTGATCCTGCTTTCGCCCGCTTGCTCTTCGTTCGACGAGTTCTCGGGCTACGAGGAGCGCGGTCGCGTGTTTAAGGACTACGTTGCCCAGCTTGCCGCAGCAGCGAAATCGCAAACGGAATAGGGGTTGCCGGTGAGAGAGGAGAGCCCCCGAAGTGATATGAGGAGGCCCGACTCGGACCGTGCTTCCTCGCTGCGTAGCACGCCGCGTTCCGGACGCGGCGGGCAGACGTTCGGTGAGCGCTATATTGCCGGCGTCCCCGCCCGCATCATGCGCCCCCGTTTGATATTTATGGCTTGCCTGTTTAGCTTGGTTTGCTTTGGCTTGCTGATGGTGTATTCGGCATCTTCGGTCGAGGCACTGCACGAGAATGGTACGGCGACGTTTTTCCTGTTTCGACAAGCCGCGTTTGCCGGAGTTGGCGTGCTGGCTATGGTTGCCATCGTGCGCATCTTGCCGGACAGTTGGTTTGGGGAAGACGTGCTCAGGATCTTCCTCATAGGCATGATGGGGCTACTGGTTCTGGTGTTCTTTATGGGTAGCGGCAGTCGTGGCGCCACGCGTTGGCTCAACATCGCCGGTATTCAGTTCCAGCCGTCTGAGTTTTTAAAGCCGTTCGCCATCGCCTATTCGGCCATCATGCTCGACCGCATCTTTTCGCCCGGCGGCAACATCAACGAGTTTCTTCGCAAGATGGGCGTCTACCTGGGCATTTCGCTCTTTCTGATTTTTGTTCAGCCCGATTTTGGCACCGTTCTGATCATCTTGTTGACCCTCATGTGCATGGCGTTGTTTGCGGGTCTCGACCCCAGATTTATCATCGGCGTGCTAATCTTCGGCATTCTCGTGATCGTGATTGCGCTTGTCGCAGAGCCGTACCGTATGGTGCGTATTCAGGTTGCCTTGAACCCTTGGGCCGACGAGTATGGTGACGGCTATCAGGCCACGCTTGCCATCATGGCCTTTGCCTCGGGCGGTCTGTTCGGCCGCGGCATCGGCAACTCAACCATGAAGTACTCGTATCTGCCCGAAGCGCACAACGACTACATCCTGGCCATCATTGGCGAGGAAGTCGGTTTTGTCGGAACCGTGCTGTTCTTCTTGGTGTTTGCGATGCTGATCTACTCGGCGTTTCGCATTGCCGAGCAGGCGACCGATCGTCGGGGCGCGCTTATGGCGTCTGGCTCCGCGGTCATTCTCGCGGTGCAGTTTTTGATTAATGCGCTGGGCATCCTCAACGTGTTTCCCATGACGGGCAAACCGCTGCCGTTTATTAGCTACGGCGGTTCGTCGATTATTGTGTCGCTCATGCTTGCCGGGTTGATCTTGCGCGTTTCGTACGAGAGCGCCCGCCGCGATGAGTATGACCGCCGCCGTGAGAGCTTTGCCGTTATGGATGAGAGTACCGCCGGCGTGCCCCACGTGCGCGGCGAGCGATCTTCGCGTAACGGTTTTACCGTCCTGGATGGCTCTGCGACCGAGCCGGCAGCTCGTCCACGCTCGCGAACGGCTCCGCAAGGTCGTCCGCAGCGCCCCAGCCCTCGCAACGCGGGCGGCGGATATAATCGAATCGATTTGAACTCGGACCCGTCGGCGCGTCTGCGTACCGACGACCAGGGACCGCGTGTACGAAGGGACTACCATGACCGATAAGATGACCGTTGCTATTGCAGCCGGCGGCACGGCAGGACACATCAACCCCGCGCTCGCCTTGGCCGAAGAGCTGCGTGACCGTGGCCACCACGTTGTATTCGTGGGCCAGTCGCGCAAGCTCGAGGGTCGTTTGGTCCCCGAGGCTGGGTTTGATTTTGTGCCCATTACGGTCACGGGCTTCGACCGCTCCCGTCCTTGGACGGCGCTGACCTCGCTGTGGCGTGTCAACAAGGCCAAGCGTGCGCTCGCCAGTCATTTCTCAAAGGTCGGCAAGCCCGATGCCGCCATCGGTTTTGGTGCCTATGTCGAGGTTCCGCTGCTGGGGTGGTGCAAGGGCGCCGGCGTTCCGTATCTGCTGCATGAGCAGAACTCTGTTCCGGGCCTGGCCAACAAGATGATGAACTCCCACGCCGCCCGCGTGTGCATCTCGGTGCCGGCAGCGCGTTCGGTCTTTGAGCGCGAAGGTGACCCTGACCACGTGCTCATGACCGGCAACCCCGTACGTCGCTCGGTAATCGAGGGCGATCGCGCTCGCGGCCGCAAGGCACTTGGTGTTCCCGAGGACGCTACGCTGCTGCTCGTCTTTGGCGGTTCACTTGGCGCCCAGCACCTCAACGAGCGCGTGGTTTCGCTCAAAAACGAGCTGCTTTCGCGCAAGAACCTCTATGTGCTGCATTCGACGGGTGCCGACGGCTTTGAGGAGACCGAGCGTGCTTTGGCGCTGAAGCCCGAGGAGGCGAAGCGTTACCGCGTCCAGCCTTACATCGACAACATGGGCGATATGCTGGCTGCTGCCGATTTGGTGCTCTCGCGTTCGGGCGCATCGAGCGTGGCCGAGATCGCTGCGCTCGCCGTGCCCTCGGTGCTCGTGCCGTATCCGCATGCGACGGCCGACCACCAAACCACCAATGCCCGTTATCTGGTCGACGCCGGGGCCGGCGTGCTCTGCGCCGATGCCGATATCGACGGTTCTGCCTTTGCCGATGAACTGCTGCACCTGGTCGATGACGCGGCGGCGCGCGACGCCATGCGTCAGGCGGCGCGTGGTCTGGCTCAGGATAGGGCCGCCGCTCTTCTGGCGGATGCGGTAGAGGGTTTGCGTTAGTTAGACGGGATATCGTCGGTCGCCCTCGCGCTGATGCGGTAGGTGCGGTACAGTTAACGGGTTACAGGCAGTGTTTACGCAAGGAGTACACGAGCACATGGCTGATTCCCAGACTGCAACCTCCGCGCCCGAGTTTAAGAGCGCCCACTTTATCGGTATCGGCGGCGCCGGCATGAGCGGCATCGCCCTCGTTCTTCACGAGCGCGGTTATGCCGTTACCGGCTCCGACCTTAAGACGTCACGTTATATCCGCCAGCTTACCCGCGCTGGTGTGAAGGTGCATGTGGGCCATGAGGCCGCCACGATCGACGAGGTCAAGCCCGACGTGGTTGTTGTCTCCACCGCTATTCCGGAGTCCAACCCTGAACTCGTGCGCGCTCGCGAGCTTGGTATTCCCGTGTGGCCCCGTGCCAAGATGCTCTCTGCTTTGGGCCACGGCTACACCACCGTCGCCGTTGCCGGCACGCATGGCAAGACCACCACGTCTTCGATGTGCGCCACCATGCTCGACCGCATGGGTCTGGATCCGAGCTTCTTGATCGGTGGCATCGTCGAGGGCTATGACACGAACGGCAAGAACGGCTCGGGCGACTACTTTGTCGCCGAGGCCGACGAGTCCGACAGCTCCTTCCTGTTCCTGAACCCCAACGTGGTCATCGTGACCAACGTCGAGGCCGACCACCTCGATCACTACTCGGGTATCGAGGAGATCGAGGCGACTTTCGCCAAATTCATGAGCCTGGTGGGCGAGGACGGCACCGTCATCGTCTGCGGTGAGGACCCGCATCTGGTCGAGCTCGCCAAGTCGACGGGCCGTCACGTGCTTTCCTACGGCTTTGCCGAGAGCAACGACATCGTCTGCATGCACCCGGATGTCAAGGGCGTCCAGAGCGACTTTATCGTTCGCTTTGAGGACGGCACTGAGCACGCTGTGGAGATCAAGAGCAATCCCGGTCGCCACAACATGCTCAACGCCACGGCGGTGCTCACCGTCGCCCATGTCCTGGGCCTTGACATCGACGCCGCCGCCAAGGCGCTCTCGAGTTTTGAGGGCGTCCGCCGTCGCTTTACCCACGTGGGCGATATCGATGGCATCACCGTGGTCGATGATTACGGCCATCACCCCACCGAGATCAAGGCGACGCTTGCTGCCGCTTCGTCGCTGGGCTACAAGCACGTCGACGTCGTGTTCCAGCCGCATCGCTATTCGCGCCTGCAGGCCCTGTGCGACGACTTTGCCGATGCATTTGCCAATGCCGATAAACTGCTGCTGATTGATGTGTTCTCGGCTGGCGAGATGCCCATTCCGGGTGTCACCTCTAAGATGCTCGCCGATACCGTGCGCGCCAAGCATCCTGGCAAGGAGGTCGTGTACTGCTCCAGCCGTCTTGAGCTCAATCAGGAGCTCGAGCAGATGGTGGGCGAGGGCGACTTGCTGCTCACAATGGGTGCCGGTGACGTTACGACCGTCGGTCCCGAGTTTATCGAGTATCTGACTGCCAAGAAAGACGCTTAAGTCTAATGGGTCTGTTTAACGCCGTCATGGCGCTCTCGGGCATGATCGACACGGATGTGATCGAGGACGAGCGCCTTGCGCGTCATACGAGCTATCGTATCGGCGGCAAGGCCGACCTCTTTGTGACGTGCCATAGCTATCATGCCCTCCGCCGCGCCGTGGCGGTGCTCGATCGCGAGCAGGTGCCGTGGGTCATCATCGGCAAGGGCTCCAATCTGCTGGTTGCCGATGGCGGTTATCGCGGTGCCGTCATTTCGCTCGGACGTGAGTTTCAGCGCACGGTTGTTGCCGATGACGGTTGTACGCTGACGGTCGGTGCGGGCGTGATGTTTGCGCGCCTGGTCAACGATGCCCTGTCGCGTAGCCTCTCGGGCCTTGAGTTTGCCGTTGGCATCCCTGGCTCGGTCGGCGGTGCGATATCTATGAATGCTGGCACACGGACCGAGTGGATTGGCTCGCTGGTCGAGGATGTCGTAACGTTTGACCCGGCATCCGGTATCAAGCATTATGCGGGGTCCGAGATCACTTGGGGCTACCGCGAATGTAGCCTTCCCCGCAATGAGATCATCCTCGAGTGCGTGCTCAAGCTTAAACCGGCGCCCAAGGCCGACATTCGCGAGCGCATGGAGCGGTACCTGACGAGGCGCAAGCGTACACAGCCCATGGGTCGCGCATCCTGCGGGTCGGTCTTTCGCAACCCGCCCGATGCGAGCGTGGGCAAGCTTATCGAGGATTGTGGATTAAAGGGTTTTTCGATTGGCGGCGCGGAAGTTTCGCCCGTTCACGCTAATTTTATCGTTAATAACGGAACTGCCTCGGCCGATGACGTTGCCGCGGTTATCAGACATGTGCACGGAAAGGTGAGGGAGGCGTATGGCATCGAGCTCAGACCGGAAGTTAAATTCCTCGGCTTCTAGAGCATCGAAACCCACCTTCCGCCGCGCCGGAGGGCGTTCCGGCGCGCCTGCCAAACCTCAACGCAATACCGTCGCGCACTCTAAGTCTGTCGGGCATGCTCGACAGACCAGTCGTCCGGTTGTCGGCTCGCAGCTCGGTAATCGTCCGGCCGCAAAAAAGTCCTCGCGTCCCTCGGTGACGTCAAAGCCTGTTATGGGCGCCAAGCCTGCCCGTCCTATGGCAACTCCTAAGCCCTCGACAGGAACTAAGGCGGCGCGTCCGAGTCGCACGCTGGGCGCATCGAAACCGCGCTCGCTGACATCGGTGCCGGCTACCGCCAAGAAGCCTTCGGGTAAAAAAGGCGTCAACCCGTTGTCTTCACTTAGGGCGATGGCAAATAAAACATCAGACGCCGCTTCTGCCGTTACAGGCAAAGGCAAAATCGTGGGCGGCGTTCTGGCCGTCTTGGCCGTGCTCGTCGTCGTTGCTATCGTGGTGATTAACTCTGGATTGTTTACCGCCACTGATATTCAGATTCAAGGCAGCGAGCATGTGACGAAGCACGATGCTATCCAGCTGATCGATTTGCCCGAGGGAACGTCGCTTTTTAACGTCGATCCCGACCAGATTACCGAGGACCTCAAGCAGAACCCGTGGGTCTCGGGCGTGGATGTCCAGCGTCAGTTCCCGCATACGCTCATCATTACGCCGATGGAGCGCAAGGTCATCGCAATTGCCTATATCAGCTCCGATGACCTTGCCTGGGCCATCGGGGATGATGACACCTGGATCGCCCCGCTGTCGACGTCGGTCGAAGTGGATGACCAGGGCAACGTCATCACGACGGGGCAGGGCTCAAATACCCTGACCGGCATTGATGCCGCGCTGGCGCTCGCTAAGCACTATGGCGCGGTGTTGTTGACCGATGTCTCGGCGGATGTCGCTCCGGTTTCCGGCCAGGCGGTGAGCTCCAAGGCCGTTAAGGCTGGCTTGGATTATGTGCGTGGTTTTTCGAGCGAGTTCTTGGGACAAGTCAAGGATATTTCCACGCCTTCGGTCGAAGCCATCTCGGCAAATCTCAATAACGGCATTGAGGTGTCGCTGGGCGATTCGGACGATATCGCCAAGAAGGAACGCGTAGTCACCAAGCTGCTTTCGCAGGTAGAGGGCGTAACGTATATTAATGTGCGCTCTCCGGGCAACTACACATTTAGGAATGCTCCGACCTCGTAGCGCTGGTTGATGCTTTGTTGAGGGGCCATACCACGACGTTTATCTGGTTTGTTTGGTTTTCACGGTCAATTATTTGACTGATACGTTCATAATGTGCAAACATAATACGGTTTACCTTTGCATTTACTTTCAACCTGAAGGTTAATGTGCGCAGGGGTCGACCCATGCTATGGCTATAACCTTTGTTCGGAGGACCGACATGCACGAGACAGAGATCAACAACTACCTTGCCGTCATAAAGGTGGTCGGCGTCGGCGGCGGCGGTACCAACGCGGTCAATCGAATGATCGAAGAGGGCATCCGCGGCGTCGAGTTTGTTGCCATCAACACCGATGCTCAGGCACTCGCGATCTCTGATGCCGATATCAAGGTGCACATCGGCACCGACCTTACCCGCGGCCTGGGCGCCGGCGCCAACCCCGAGGTTGGCCGCAAGGCTGCCGATGAGTCCCGCGACGACATTGCCGAGGCGCTCGCTGGCGCCGACATGGTGTTCATCACCTGCGGCGAGGGCGGTGGCACCGGTACCGGCGCTGCTCCCATCGTTGCCGATATCGCGATGAACGAGGTCGGTGCGCTGACCGTCGCCGTCGTGACCAAGCCCTTCACCTTCGAGGGCCGCAAGCGCAAGAAGAGCGCCGAGGAGGGCATTAAGACCCTCTCCGATTGCGTCGACACCATGATCGTCATCCCTAACGATAAGCTGCTCGACATCGCCGAGAAGAAGACCACCATGCTCGAGGCCTTCGCGATTGCCGATGGCGTCCTTTCCCAGGGCACCCAGGGCATCACCGACCTCATCACCGTCCCCGGTATCATCAACCTGGACTTCGCCGATGTTAAGACCATCATGAAGCAGGCCGGTACCGCCATGATGGGTATCGGTACCTCTTCTGGGGACACCCGTGCCGTCGACGCTGCCCAGCAGGCCATCTCCAGCCCGCTGCTCGAGAGCTCCATCGATGGCGCCACGCGCGTGCTGCTCTCCATCGCCGGTTCCAAGGACCTGGGCATCCAGGAGATCAGCGACGCCGCCGACGTTGTCGCCAACGCCGTCGACCCCGAGGCCAACATCATCTTCGGTACCGTTGTCGACGAGTCCCTGGGCGATCAGGTGCGTATCACCGTCATCGCTACGGGCTTCTCCGACTCCAACGTCAACCGTCAGGACGAGCTCTTTGCTGCTCAGCAGTCTCAGAGCAAGGCCGCTGCCTCCGCTGAGCCGCAGCGCACCGCTCCTGCCACGAGCCCGGCTCAGGCCGCTCCGACCCGCAACGTCGGTGGCACCGAGCTTCCTAACTTCGGCAACGATCAGTTCGAGCTTCCCGACTTCCTGAAGCGCGGTAGCTTCTAAGTCGTTCTTTGCATTGTTGTGCACAGGGGCGTGTCCGTATGGACGCGCCCTTTTTACTTCGACTTTGTAAACTAGAACCTCCAATCTCTTTACGTTCCCTTTACGATTGCCTCCAGCGCAGCAGGTATCCTTTTTGAGAAGTATGACAGCCGTATAAACGCGGGCTGTAGCGGCGATGCCGCGGTACTTGTGTTATTAGGAGGCTTTAGTATGGCAGCACGTGCGGACAAAGTTTCGCGTGTCGACCATGATGGAGTTACGTTGGTGGAGGGCGCGACATCCGATGTTCGCTTTGCCTTCACCGAGCGCGCCGGTGGCGTTTCCGAAGATGCGTACTCCTCACTCAACTTGGGCTCGCATGTTGGCGATGACCCCTTTGCTGTTCAAGAAAATCGTCGTCGTGCGCTCGAGGCTATGGGTGCCGCCGAGTGCGAGCACAACCTGCTCGTTCCCAATCAGGTCCATGGTGATCATATCGTTGCGGTGACCTCGAACGGCGCCGATGACCTTGAGGACGTTCGCGAGCAGATTGCCAAGGGCTGTGACGCCATCGTCTGCACGGCGCATAACGTGCCCGTGCTGCTCTGCTTTGCCGACTGCGTTCCCGTGGTGCTGGTGGCCCCTGGCGGATTTGCCGTGGTGCACTCCGGTTGGAAGGGCACGATTGCACGTATTTCCGCCAAGGCGTGCCAGGCGCTTTGCGATGCTGCCGGTTGCGATGCGAGCGACGTTTCCGCCTATATCGGCCCCCATATCTTGGGTGACGAATATGAGGTATCCCAGGAACTCATGGATCGCTTTGCCGCCGAGTTCTCTTGCATCGATGCGAATACCTCTCGCATGCTTGATCTTTCCGCTGCCATTCGCGAGGCGCTGGTAGATGTCGGTGTCGACGCGGATAATATCGTGGATACCCAGCTTTCGACCGTGCGTCAGAACGACCGCTTTTATTCCTACCGTAACGAGGACGGCACCTGTGGGCGCCATGCTGCGATCGGCGTGATGCTATGAGAAAGATCGTATCGGTCCTGAGCGCCGCTGTGCTTACGCTTACGCTGTGCGCCTGTTCTTCGGGATCTTCTAGCTCTTCCATTACCGTGGCCGGCTCCACGACCTGCCTTCCTATCGCCGAGATTGCGGCCGAGGGCTTTAAGGAGGAGACCGGCATCGACGTGCTCGTTTCCGGTTTGGGTTCTTCCGCTGGGATCGAGGCCGTCAGCGCCGGCACGGCCGATATCGCCAGCTCCTCCCGTGGACTCAATGCCGACGAACAGGATCTGGGCCTGACTCCCATCGTCATTGCCCACGACGGTATTGCGGTCATCGTGAACGACGACAACCCCGTCGATAACCTCTCGACCGAGCAGCTCCGCGATATCTACGCCGGCAAGATTACCAATTGGAAAGAGGTCGGTGGCGAGGACCTGAGGATTCAGGTCATCAACCTGTCTCTTATACACATCTGAC
>CABSMK010000041.1 GCA_902478825.1 uncultured Collinsella sp. | reverse complement strand
AGCGTCAGATGTGTATAAGAGACAGATCCTCGAAAGCTCCGCCGCTGTCGGCGGGCACGTTGCCCCCAACCTGGGCGTCGTTGAGCTTACGGTTGCACTTCATCGCGTGTTTAACTCCCCCATCGACAAGATTGTCTTTGACGTTTCGCACCAAACCTACGCCCACAAGGCGCTGACGGGGCGCGCGTACACTTATATCGATCCGGAGCGTTATGGTGAGGCTTCTGGCTTTGCCAATCCCGACGAGTCCGAGCACGACCTGTTCGCCATGGGCCACACCTCCACGTCGGTGAGCCTGGGCTGCGGCCTGGCGCACGCTCGTGACCTGGCGGGCGATGCGTACAACGTCATCACCATCATTGGCGACGGCTCGCTTTCGGGCGGTCTGGCGTTTGAGGGCTTCAACAATGCCGCCGAGCTCGATAGCAACCTGATCATCATCGTCAACGATAACGACCAGTCCATTGCCGAGAACCATGGCGGCCTGTATCGCAATCTGGCCGAGCTGCGCGCCAGCAACGGTACCTGTGAGCGCAACGTTTTCCGCGCGATGGGGCTCGACTACCGCTATCTGGACGCCGGTAACGATGTGTTGGCCCTCGTCGACGCGCTGCAGGAACTGCGCAATATCGATCATCCCATCGTGCTGCACGTCTCCACCGCCAAGGGCCAGGGCTTTGAGCCGGCCCAGAGCGACCCGGAGCATTGGCATCATGTGGGTCCGTTTGACATGGCGACTGGGCGCAAGCTTTGCCCGGGCCATCCGAGCGAGCCCGCGCCGCGCACCTATGCTGACATTACGGGCGAGGCGCTCAGCGCCGCCATCGAGCGCGATCCACAGGTCGTTGGCATCACGGCCGCCACGCCCTACATTATGGGCTTTACACCCGAGCTTCGCGCTGCCGCCGGCAAACAGTTCGTCGATGTGGGCATTGCCGAGGAGCACGCCGTGACCTTTGCCACCGCGCTTGCGCGCTCGGGCGCCAAGCCAGTCTTTGGTGTGTACGGTACGTTTTTGCAGCGCGCCTACGACGAGCTGTGGCACGACCTGTGCCTCAACGACGCCCCCGCAACCATTTTGGTGTTTGGTGCGTCAATCTTTGGCACCACGTCCGAGACGCATCTTTCGTTCTTTGATATTTCCATGCTGGGCGGTCTTCCCAACATGCACTACTTGGCGCCGGCCTGCATGGAGGAATATCTGTCCATGCTGAGCTGGTCGCTCGACCACCGCGAGCATCCCGTGGCAATCCGCGTACCGGGCATCGGCCTGGTAAGCCGCCCCGATCTGGCACCTGCCGAGGACGCCGATTACGGCGTCGCGCGCTACAGCGTCGTGCGTCAGGGCCGCGATGTGGCCGTGCTTGCACTCGGCGACTTCTTTGAGCTGGGTGAGCGCGTGGCAAACCGTCTGACTGCCGAGTACGGCATCGAGGCCACGCTCGTCAACCCGCGCTTTGCAACCGAGCTCGACCGCGAGTTCCTCGATAGCCTTGCCGCCGAGCATCGCGTTGTCGTCACCCTTGAGGACGGCATCTTGGACGGCGGCTGGGGCGAGCGCGTGGCATGTTATTTGGCATGCACGCAGTTGCGCACGCGCACCTTCGGCATCGCCAAGGGCTTCCCCGACCGCTACGACCCCAACGAACTGCTCGCACAGAACGGCATGACGGTCGAGAACATGGCCGCCGAAGCCGTAAGGCTACTCAACGAGTAAGAAAACCTCCGCAAGGAAAGCACCCCTGCGGAGGTTTTTATTTTCCCAACTCAATTATCTCGATCTGTAACATCTAGGGCCTGAATTCCCGTCTAACTGTTACAGATTGAGACAAGACGTCTTAGTCCCCGACGTTTGTCTCAATCTGTAACAGATAGGGACCTTTTGGCCGTCCAGATGTTACAAATTGAGACATTCGAATTCCCCTAAGGAGATAATCTCGATCTGTAACAGTTGGAGCCCATTTCCTCGTCTACCTGTTACAGATCGAGAAAAAGCAGCAAGGCATGCCGCTGCACCGGCCAGAACCACCACAAAGGTGCCCGTCCCTTTTTGGTAGGTAGAATTACCCATAAGGTAAGTATGTTTCTGAGTTATTTCGTGTTGACCCATTTGAGCGCGATAGGGTATAACTCTACTCAACCGCTAGGGATTTTATTGAGAAAGGTGTTCTCCCATGAGCAAGAACCTCTCCCAGCAGGTCGTTCTCGACCGCCGCGGCTTCGTTGCCGCCACCTTCGCAACCGTCGCCGGCCTTGGTCTTGCCGGCTGCTCCGACACCAGCGCCGAGGCCGACAAGGGTTCCGCCGCCGGTTCCTCCAAGAGCTCCGAGGATACCGAGGCTTCCACCACGCTCGACGCTAAGGCATTCGACAAGCTCGTCGACAACGGCCCCAAGGCCGATGACGACGCCATCGCCGCCAGCGCCTGGGCCACGGCCGTCAAGGACGCCGGCGTCTTTAAGATCGGTGGCGTTCAGACCTCCACGCTCTTCTCCCTCCTCAACGAGAAAGACGGTCAGACCCGCGGCTTCGATGCCGGTATCGCACAGCTCCTGTCCAACTACATTCTGGGCGAGAACAAGGTCGAGATCACCCAGGTGACCTCGGACACGCGCGAGTCTGTCCTGCAGAACGGCCAGGTCGACGCCGTCTTTGCCACCTACACCATCACTGACGAGCGCAAGAAGCTCGTCTCCTTTGCCGGTCCCTACTACTACACCCAGCAGGCTATCCTGGTGCTCGCCGATAACGACGACATCAAGAGCGTCGACGACCTGGCCGACAAGAGCGTCGCCGTCCAGTCCGGCTCCAACGGCCCCGCCATCCTGGAGGAGCTCGCTCCCAAGGCCAGCCAGCAGGAGTTCAAGACCGACGAGGAGGCCCGCCAGGCACTCCAGCAGGGCCGCGTTGACGCCTACGTCATCGATAACAACATGCAGCAGAGCGCCCTGGTCCGCGAGCCTGGTAAGTACAAGATCGCCGGCAAGCCCTTCGGCAGCAAGGAGCCCTACGGCATCGGCCTGCCGCTCGATTCCGACGGCGTCGCCTTTGTCAACGACTTCCTTAAGAAGATCGAGGACGACGGCACCTGGACTGAGCTGTGGCAGATCTGCATCGGCGACCGTACGGGCGACACCAATGTTCCCGAGCTGCCCGAGATCGGCGCCTAGGCAGCGAGCCTGGTAACGGCCGCAACGAAACCATACGGAAACGCATGATGCGCTTTATTGCGGTAAACTGTTTCCTCACAGAGTTGTCGGGGCTTCCGTACACACGGGAGCCCCTTTCCTTATCGGCGGGAGGTCCGCATGAGTCTCTCCGAACTCTGGTCGCTCTATGGCCAGAACTATATCGACGCGCTGCTAGCAACCTGGGGCATGACGCTTGAGTCGTTTGCCATCGCCATGGTACTGGCCGTCGCCGTCACCGTGATGCGCGTGTCGCCGCTCAAGCCACTGCGCGTCTTTGGCGACCTGTATGTCCAGGTCTTCCGTAACATCCCCGGCATCGCGCTGCTCATCATCGTCGTCTATGCGCTGCCGCCGCTCAAGGTCGTTCTGCCCTACCGCACCTGCGTTATCGTCGCCACGGTCCTTTTGGGCTCGGCCTTTGGCTCCGAAAACTTTATGAGCGGCATCAACACCGTCGGCGTCGGCCAGGTGGAAGCCGCCCGCTCGCTGGGCATGAGCTTCAGCCGTATCCTCGCCAAGATCGTGATTCCGCAGGCACTGCGCTCAAGCGTGCTGCCCATGACCAACCTCTTTATCGCCGTCATGCTCACCACCGCGCTCGGCAGTCAGGTGCCGCTTAAACCGCAGGAGCTCACCGGCGTGGTGAGCTACATTAACACGCGCTCGCTCGGCGGCGTCGCCGCGTTCTTTATCTCGGCGCTCGGCTACCTGGGCACGGCCTTTGTGGTGAGCCACATTGGCAACTACATCGATAAGAAGGTGAGGATCCTCCGATGAGCAAGCATTCCTCCCCTGCACTTACCATGCGCGATGCGCTCTACGAGGCTCCCGGCCCCAAGATGCGCGCCAAGATTCGCATCGGCACCGCCATCTCGCTCGTTGCCGTCGCCGTGCTCGTCGCCTTGGTACTGCAGCGCTTTTATATGACCGGCCAGCTTTCGGTCCACTATTGGTATTTCTTTACGCACCTCACCACCTGGAAGTTCCTGCTTGCCGGCTTTGAGGGCACCGTTAAAGTCGCACTCACTGCCGGCGTCATTGCGCTGGTACTGGGCTTAGCCCTTATGCTCGGCCGCACCAGCGGCATCAAGCCGCTGCAGCTGGTCTGCCGCGTGCTTACCGACTTCTTCCGCGGTGTGCCGAGTCTGCTGTTCATCTACTTCTTCTTTTTGGTGCTGCCCCAGTACAAGATCGCGCTGCCGTCGTTTTGGATGCTCACGTTGCCTGTCGCGCTCGCTGCGGCCGGCGTGCTGGCCGAGATTTTCCGCGCCGGCGTCAATGCCGTGCCGCGCGGTCAGGTCGAGGCAGCCCAGGCGCTCGGTCTCTCCAAGGCCAAAATCACCTTTAAAATCGTGTTGCCGCAGGCTATTCGGTTTATCATTCCGTCGTTGATTTCGCAGCTCGTGGTCGTAGTCAAAGACACCACCGTCGCCTACGTGGTGAGCTATCCCGACCTGATGCAAAATGCCCGCGTGCTCATTACCAACTACGACGCCCTCGTGTCGGTCTACCTGGTTATCGCGGTCATCTACATCCTCATCAACGTCGCGATCAACAAGGCCGCTGTCTACATTTCGCACAAGACCGGTGCGACCATCATCCGCTAACGCTTTACCATTTCGAGTCATAAGGAGCCGAGCACCATGGCACAGAGCACCTCTTCCACCGGCAATCAGCCGCTGATCGAGCTCAGGCACGTCGATAAGCACTACGGCGATCTGCACGTTCTCAACGACATCAATCTGTCGGTCGACCGCGGCGAGGTCGTCGTTGTGATCGGTCCCTCGGGCTCAGGCAAGTCGACCATGTGCCGAACCATCAACCGCCTGGAAACCATCGACTCGGGCGAAATCCTCATCGAGGGTGAGCCCCTGCCGCAGGAAGGCAAGGATCTTGCCCGCATGCGCGCCGAGCTGGGCATGGTGTTTCAGCAGTTCAACCTGTTCGCACATATGACCGTACTGCAGAACGTCATGCTGGGACCGGTCGACGTGCTGGGTGTCTCCAAAGACGAGGCCCGCGAGCGCGCCATGGACCTGCTGAGCCGCGTGGGCGTTGCCGAGCAGGCCGACAAGGTGCCCGCACAGCTTTCGGGCGGCCAGCAGCAGCGCGTGGCCATCGCCCGTTCACTCGCCATGCAGCCCAAGGCCATGCTCTTTGACGAGCCCACAAGCGCCCTCGATCCCGAAATGATCAACGAGGTACTCGAGGTCATGGTGCGCTTGGCGCAGCAGGGCATGACGATGATCGTCATTACGCACGAGATGAACTTCGCCCGCCGCGTGGCCGACCGCGTCGTGTTTATGGCCGACGGCCAGATCGTAGAAACCGGCACGCCCGACGAGTTCTTCGACCACCCCCAGACCAAGCGCGCCCAGGACTTCCTCAACTCCATTAAGGGCCACTAACCAGACCGCCCCGTGGGACAAATCCATTGAAAGTGTTGTCCCACGTCTCTCATGTGCCCTGTCACCTTCAGATTCGAAAGCAACACCTATGATCGGAACTCGCACTTCATCGTCATACACCCCGCACGTCGACGTCGCCCCCGCCGACCGCCCACTCATCCTCGTCGCGCCGCGCTGGGAAGAGGCGAAGCCGTTTTTGAGCGAGACGCTCTCCCCCAACGAGGAGATCGCCAGCGTCTTTGTCGATGCCATCCTTGCCGCCGGCGGCCTGCCGCTGCAGATGTCCATCACCGAGGACATTGAGGTCATCCGTCATTACGTCGATATCGCCGACGGTATCGCCATTCCCGGCGGCCCCGATGTCAATCCCAAACGTTGGGGCGATGATCGACCCTACGACCCCACCCTCTGCTGCGAGATCCGCGATAGCTTTGAGTTTAAGCTGGTCGGCGAGGTGCTACGCGCCAAAAAGCCGCTCTTTACCACCTGCCGTGGCACGCAGCTGCTCAACGTCGCCACCGGCGGCACCCTGTGCATGGACGTGCCGAGCCTGGGCGCGCGCGAGGGTCGCACGCAGTGGCGCCACACCCACGTGCTCAACGACCCCGTGCACCCCGTCGAGGTCATGCCGGGCTCGCTGCTGGAGCGCGCGGTTGGCGGACACAGGCTGATCCAGACCAACTCGGCACATCACTGCTGCGTCGATCGTCTGGGTAAGAGCACGCGCTTGGTCGCCAAGGCAACCGACGGCGTTCCCGAGTGCATCGAAGTCGAAGGCCAGCCGTTCTGCCTGGGCGTGCAATGGCACCCTGAGTATACGTGGAAGACGCTCGAGACCGACTTTAACCTGTGGAAGTCGTTTGTCGAGGCAGCGGCAAAGGTTAAGCAGGCTCGCTAGCTAACGAATCGCACAACAGACAAGGGTGCCCCACCGGCCACATGGTCCGACGGGGCACCCTTTTGCCTATATGCGGCAGGCACACAGCCCAAGGCCCGCAAGCTCTTATTCAGCCGCCTCGCGCAGGGCCGACATCGTTGCCGCATATTGCTGCTGCAGCGCATGCATTCCCTCGCGAGCGCCGTCAACGGTATCGGCGCCGCGCAGCGCCTCGGTCACCACGACCGCCGGCTCGTACAGATTATCGAATCCCAGGTTCTGGCTCACGCCCTTGAGCGTGTGCGCTGCCATAAACGCACCTTCGGTGTCTCCTGCCGCCATGGCGGCCTCCAGCTTGTCCATGCTCTCGTCATCCAAAAACTTGAGGGCAAAGCGGGCAAGCATTTCCTCGCCCATCAGCCGAGCGCACGCGTCATCATAATTGGCGCCGATCTTCTCATACGCCTCACGCATGGAAATCATGGATTAAAAACTCCTTTGGTCAAACTAAATCGTGGGAAACGCGGCGATATCGGCGGGGCGTGCCAACGTCTCGGTGATACGGTCTTGCACCTCGAGCAGGCAGTCGAGCAACAGCGGGTTAAAGGTGCCGCACTTACCGTCCAGAATCATCTGGATTGCCTCCTTGTGCGGGATAGCGTCCTTGTACACGCGCACGCTCGTCAGAGCATCGTACACGTCGGCCACCGAGACCACCTGTGCGGCAATGGGAATTTCGTCGCCCTTAAGGCCATCGGGATAACCCCTGCCGTCCCAGCGCTCGTGATGCCAACGCGCAATCTGGTACGCATATTCCATAAGCGCATTGCCGGCGTGATGGCTACCCAGCTCACGCAGCATGTCGGCGCCGATCGTGGTATGCGTCTTCATAATCTCGAACTCCTCGGGCGTAAGGCGTCCAGGCTTGTTGAGAATCGCATCGTCAATCGACATCTTGCCGATATCGTGCAGCGCCGAAGCCAGGGCGATCGTGGAGCGTTCCTCATTGTCGAGGGAGATCGTGCCGCTACGCTGGACCAGACAGCCAAGCAGCAGCTCGGTCAGCTTCTCGATGTTCGTAACGTGCCTGCCGCTCTCGCCGTTACGAAGCTCCATGACGCCGGCCATGATGTCGATGAGCATGCGACTGTTCTTGACGCGCTCGTTGTACTGCTGGGACAGCAGGTTCGTCAGGCGGCGCTGCTTGGCGTATAGGCGGATGGTGTTGCTTACACGGCGGCGCACGACACGGGAGTCAAACGGGCGGCTGATATAGTCCGAGGCGCCCAGCTCGTACGCGCGCAGAACCACATCGTCGGAATCTTCGCTCGAGATCATGATGACAGGTAGTTTGTCAACAACCGATCGGCGCGACAGATCGGCCAGCACCTCAAAGCCGCTCACGTCCGGCATGACAATGTCCAGCAGCACGAGCGACAACTCATCGCCATAGCGGTCGACCATATCGAGCGCCGTACGACCGTTATCAGCCTCGAGGGTGCAATACTCGTCCTTGAGCATCTCGTTGAGAATGGCTCGGTTCATCTCGGAGTCATCGATGATAAGCACCAAAGGCTTTTCGTTTTGGAAGGCCTCGATGAAATCGCCATCGGTCACGACCGTACCGGCTTTTGCCTTAGCACGGCTCAGTAACTGGACAGCGCGGCCAACGCCCTCATCAACCGTCTCGCCATGAATGCGAACGCCACCAACACATGCCGTCAAGCTCACGTGCTCATGGCCCGGAATAAACGCGGAACGAACGGCATCGGATACCTGACGCAGGCGACGGGCGAAGTCATCGGAGGGAATATCGGGCATGACGGCCACAAACTTGTCGCAGCCATAGCGCACAAGTTCGTCAGTCGAACGAATACCGCTGCGTATGGCTGTCGCCACGGCACCGAGCGCAAGGTCGCCGGCATGACGGCCACACGTATCGTTGAAGACCCTAAAATCGTCAAGGTCGATCACCGCAACGCCGGCCTTCATGCGGGCGCTACGGAGCTTTTCCTCGTAATATCGGCGATTGCGCACACTCGTCAGCACGTCGGTGTAGACAAGGTCCTCTTCTGCAGCCTCTTGTTCATCGATCGGACGCACCATCAGCAAGACACGAGGCTCACCCTCGACCTTTAGAGGGCGTAGGCGAGCGCGGTACTCAACACCATCGTTGAGCAGTTGCTCCGACACCTCATCGGAGTCTGCCAAGGCCTCAAGACTCGACTGACGCAGACAAGGGCAGCGATCGCCGGCGAGCAGGCAGTTAGGCTCGCTCTTAATCTGATCGGCCGACAGCAAACGCACCACGGGGTAGGTCTTCGCGACGCGGGCGACCTCAGCGGCAGCCTCCTCGTCGGTTAGATCGACCTCGTGATTATTGAGCATATGGGGCCCTTTCGATAGTTTCGCATAGTAGCGGTGGGTTCCAAATGCTACAAGGGTAACACCTTGCCGATGCAGGTAAGCACGTGAATGCTGTTACATTTTTATGACCTGGCAAACGGTGGTAATGGAACCGCGGGCGCGTGGTTATTGGCGCATTCGTTAACAATGACGAAACGCCAACAGTCCCCCTCCCCGCAGGTCATCGAGCGTGCTAACGCTCCAAGACATCGCGAACGGCGTTTGCCGCCGTAACGGGGCGATCGCGCAAACCGTTATGCGCGCCCGGGATCGTCACAAGGGGGCAATCGAGATATTCGGCAGCCGCTCGCGTACCAGCCTCGCGGGGTGTACCGACCGAAAGCTCGCCCAAAAACACAGCCGACACCGCCTTTGATTCGCGGGCGCGCTCCCAGTCGGGAGCATATGTCATATTTGTTCCGTATTCATTGGCCATAAAGCAACGACCATTGCGCAGGGCATGCTTGGCTTCCGCTTCGGTCGTCCCAGGAGCCTCGGGGTCTAAGTCGCCGAGGGCTCCCAAGAAAAGCCGGAGCGCCCTTGAAACCTTTCCAGCCGCAATCATATCGAGCAAAACCGGAGCTGCGCCCATGCCGACGCCTTCGGCCGACACAGCCGGCTCGTGCAGAATCGTACGGTCGACGAGATGGGGTTCGGTGCGAAGAAGCTCCAACGCCACCAACGTACCAGCGCTGTGCGCGAGCACATTTGCCGGAGCGCCAACGTATTCGATCACAGCTTGCAGGTCGGCGGCCTGAGCGGCAAGATCATAGCTGCAGTCTGCCGCTTCGCCGCTGCCACCACAGCCGCGGCGGTCGTAGGCAATTACGCGGTAGTTGCGGCTGAGCTCACAAGCGATGCCGTCGAAAAATGTGCCGTCGACACAAGCGCCGTGCACGCACACCAAGGCAGGAGTATCAGGCGACACATCCGGGTCGGCATATTCGCGACAGGCAATCGTGGTGCCCGCATTCTCGACCGTAAAATCCATATTGTGCCCCCATCGTCAACGCCCATCCAGTTGCACGTCAGTACGGTTGGATGGACCCGCATTGCCTTACGCCTTGTTAACAGATTAACTGTACCCGACCCGAGGCTTTTCATGGCACGGCATCATGAGCGACGTGAAAAAACGAAACTTGTAAAGCAAGAGCCCGTACCTTGCTTTGGAGCCGATGCTATGCTTAGGCGCAATAGTCTTGAGGAGCATATGCCTATGTCTACGTTTTTGAATGCCAGCCCCATCTTTGGGCCCGTTCGCAGCCGTCGCCTTGGCCTCTCGCTCGGCGTCAACATGATGCCGGCCAGCGGCAAAATCTGCACGTTCGACTGCATTTACTGCGAAAACGGCCTCAACGCCGAGCGCCCCTGCCATGAGCCGTACAACACAGCCGCCGTGGTACTCGACGCGCTCGAGGCAAAGCTGCGCGAGATGGCAGCTGAGGGCGAGCTCCCCGATGTGATCACCTTCGCAGGCAACGGCGAGCCCACCGCCGCACCGGAGTTTCCGCAGGCCATCGCCGGCGCTGTCGCGCTGCGCGACGAGCTTGCCCCAAACTCCAAGATCGCCGTGCTCTCCAACGGCACGCGCGCCGACCGCCCCGAGGTGCACGACGCGCTCATGATGGTCGACGACAACATTCTTAAGCTCGATACCGTCGACCCGGCGTTTATCCAGCTGCTCGACCAGCCCGTTGGCCCCTACGACGTCGAGCACCAGATCGAGACGTTCGCAAGCTTTGACAGTCACGTTATTATCCAGACGATCTTTTTGACCGGCGAGTATCAGGGCAAGCTCATCGACAACACCGACGAGGAGTACGTTGCCCCCTGGCTCGCGGCGCTTGAGCGCATTCGCCCACAAGAAGCGACCATCTACACGGTGGCGCGCGAGACGCCGGTCGCCGGCCTTGCCAAAGCGGCGCCTGAGGTGCTCGACGCCATTGCCGCGCGCGTCCAAGCCCTCGGCATTCCCTGCCAGGTGAGCTACTAGCAAAACCACGCAGCAGCCAGTGCCCGCCATCCCGCTCCATCAGTTGCGGTGATATAGTTCCTATTTATGCTGTTAAACCGCTTAAATCGGAACTATATCACCGCAACTTTTATGGACGCGTGGGTGGGCTATACTAACTGCGGATGAAAGGAAGTTAGCCATGTATGACAAAGGACCCGTGCCTGGCCGCAACGACGCTTGCTGGTGCGGCAGCGGCAAAAAATATAAGAAATGCCACAGTGCCTTTGATGAGCGCCTCGAGCGCTTGTGGGAAGAGGGCTGGGAGGTTCTGCCCCGCACGCTTTACAAGACGCCCGCCGATATCGAGGGCATCAAGCGCTCGGCCACCATCAACGTGGGCGTGCTCGACTACGTAGGTGAGCACATCGCCGCAGGCATGACCACCAACCAGATCGACCAGATGATCTACGACTACACCGTCGAGCACGGTGGTACGCCGGCCGATCTCAACTACGAGGGCTATCCCAAGAGCGTGTGCACCTCGATCAACGACGTCGTCTGCCACGGTATCCCCTGCGATGCGGATGTGCTGCACGAGGGCGACATCATCAACGTGGACTGCTCCACGATCTTGGACGGTTACTTTAGTGATTCGAGCCGCATGTTCTGCATCGGCGAGGTCTCGGCCGAGCGCCAGCGCCTGGTCGACGTCACCCGCGCCAGCGTGGAGGCGGGTCTGGCGGCCGTCAAGCCATGGCTGCCACTGTCCGTTATGGCCGAGGCCGTGCAAAAGACGGTCGAGGACGCCGGCTTTAGCGTAGTGCGCGAGTACGGTGGACACGGCATCGGCAAGGAGTTCCACGAGGACCCGTTTGTGGGCTTTACCACCGAAGCGCCCGACGTGGACACCATCATGGCCCCTGGCATGGTCTTTACCATCGAGCCCATGGTCAATGCCGGAGCGCCCGACATCAAGATTAGCAAGGGTGACGGTTGGTGCGTGCGCACCAAGGACGGCAGCGATTCGGCCCAGTGCGAGGTTCAGCTCGTGGTGACCGAGGACGGCTACGAGCTGCTGAGCTGGTAGCTGTAGATGCGCCGGATGCTGACGGGTACGCTCGTCTTGCATCCGGCGTTTTTATTTGAACGTTTTGCCTGATAAAACCTGCCAAAATAAACCTGTCCCTTTTTGGTAGGTCGAGCGGAGAGGACTGCTTGTGAACATCCTGGTTTTGCTGCCCGTCAACGACCGTCATCGCGCAATTCTTGAGTCGAGCGCTCCGGGCGAGGACTTTATCTACACGAGCGCCGACGCCGCCACACGTGAGCAGGTCGCCGATGCCGACGTGATCCTGGGCCTGTCTCTTATACACATCTCCGAGCCCACGAGACATGCGCAG
>CABSMK010000040.1 GCA_902478825.1 uncultured Collinsella sp. | reverse complement strand
CGAGATCTGCGCATGTCTCGTGGGCTCGGAGATGTGTATAAGAGACAGGCCTCGTACTCATCCGTAATCGAGATGATTTTGGAATCATCCTTGATAACCTGCGGCTCGCCGGCGGCATCATCGCTGGTGCCCGTTTTTTTCGAGCATCCGGCAAGCACCGTGGCAGCGCCCGCGGCAGCCCCACCGAGTACAAAGCCGCGACGCGATATTCCGTTCTTGATGTGATCGGCGATACCCATTAGGCGATCTCGGTGCGAGCGGCCTCGATAGCGCGTGTAAGCTGGTCGGCGCAGGAGGTCTTTTTCATACCGCAGGTATTACCGGCGAGAACCTCGATTACGCGATCGGCAGGAGCGCCCTCGACCAGCTTGGAGATAGCCTTGAGATTGCCGTCGCAGCCGCCGGTAAACTCAACGCCCATCACCTTGTTGCCGTCATCGGAAAGGTCAAGGTGAATATTGCGAGCACACACGCCCTGAGGCTTGTAATCAAACGAAATCATGCGATCCCCTCTCAGAATGTTATTCGAGACGACTATTATCCCCGTCTTTCCCTAAATGCAACGAGGCGCTTTGCCGGCAACACACATTACCAGCAAAGCGCCCTAAAAAGCTAACGTTATGCCCGAGCCTACTCGAAGCTCAGCTGCTCCAGACGATCAAAGACCGTGTCGATACGGGTGAGGAAGTCCCACGGATCAAAGATCTCGTCGAGCTTCTCCTGACTGACGGTGCAGCGCGGGTCGGCCTCGAGACGCTCCTTAAAGGTGGGGCCGGAGACACAATCCTGTACCTCGTGCCAGGTTGCCATAGCGTTCTCCTGCACAATGGCGTACGCGTCCTCGCGGGTGATGCCCGTATCGACAAGGGCGAGCAGCACCTTGGAGGAGAAGATGAGGCCGCGGGTCTTATTGAGGTTGGCCATCATGCGGGCGGGATACAGCTGCAGGCCGTCGATAACGCGGATGAGGCACTGGAACATGTGGTCGAGGGCGATGAAGCTATCGGCCTGGGCGACGCGCTCGGCAGAGGAGTGCGAAATGTCACGCTCGTGCCACAGGGCGACGTTATCGAAGGCAACCTGGGCGTTGGACTTCACGACGCGCGACAGACCGCAGACTTTCTCCATGGTGATGGGGTTGCGCTTGTGCGGCATGGCTGAGCTGCCCTTTTGGCCCTTACGGAACGGCTCCTCGGCCTCGAGCGTATCGGTCTTCTGTAGATTGCGAACCTCGGTAGCGATGCGCTCACAGGTGGCCGCTGTAGTGGCAAGCACGCCGGCAAGGTAGGCATGGTGATCGCGGCTGATGACCTGCGTGGACAGAGGATCGTGGACCAGGCCCAGGTGCTCGCAGACGTACTCCTCGACGAACGGCTCGATGGAGCTGTACGTGCCGACAGCGCCCGAGATAGCACCGAAGGCAACATTCTTGCGGGCGTCCTCAAGACGATCCAGATCGCGCTTGAGTTCCCAGGCCCAAGAGCCAAACTTCATGCCGAAGGTCATCGGCTCGGCGTGGATGCCATGAGTGCGGCCGGCACAGAGCGTGTTGCGTTCCTCAAAAGCGCGACGCTTGCAAATCTCGCCGAGTTTTTTGACGTCCTCGATGATCAGGTCGCAGGCCTGGGTGAGCTGGTAGCACAGGGCCGTGTCGCCCAGATCGGAGCTGGTCATGCCATAGTGAACCCAGCGGCTGGGCTTGGGGTCGCCCTCGGGAACATCGGCATCGATGTATTCCTTCATGTTGGTCAGGAAGGCAATGACGTCGTGGCGCGTGACTTCCTCGATCTCATCGACCTTCGCCTTCTCAAAGTTGGCATGGTCGCGGATCCACTGGGCCTCGTCTTTGGAAATACCGATCTTGCCGAGCTCCGCCTGGGCCTCGCAGGCCAGAACCTCGATCTCCTGCCAAATGGCGTACTTGTTCTCGAGGGAGAAGATGTGTCCCATCTCCGGGCGGGTATAGCGATCGATCATAGCGGCTCCTTTTTGGTTATTGGCACGTTGGTCGTAACCTAACCATTGTACCGTGCGCAGGTGCAAGTATGGGCAGCAGGCATTAACCTAACATTTTGGAATTGGAGCGAGCAACGGGACGTCTGCGCATTTGCTTCGCAAATCCGCACCGGCTTCAGGCGAGCCCCTCAGCCTCACGAAGCCGCGGGGGAAGACTTTGTTGAATTGGCCGTCCCCATGTCTCCCGCACTCGATGGAGCGGGCAACGGGACATCCGCGTATTTGCTTCGCAAATCCGCACCGGCTTCAGGCGCCTGTCGGCGCCTTCGCCTGCTCGCTACAAACGCTTCGCGTTTGCTTTACGCTCGCACCCTGTCGGGTTCGAGTCCCGGCGCTTTATTGAAAAAAGCACGGCACCGTAATGGTGCCGTGCTTGTGCTTCTAGCTGGAGCGGGCAACGGGACTCGAACCCGCGAGTGTCAGCTTGGGAAGCTGATGCCTTACCACTTGGCGATGCCCGCTTGTGTGTTGGCTAGTATAACGCGGTTGTCTTGTTCGATACAAGGGTGGTGATGCTTGTTTTAGCTGTGGAGATTCGTTTGAAAATCACGCCAATTGTGGAGACGAGGACCTTTGACTTCCTGTTCTCCTTATCTTCTACCTGCGCTTTTGCTTGATTGTTGTATTTGAGCTCAATTTGTCAGGAATTGGGCAAGCTTTTGGTCAGGCTCCGGTACTTACCCGCATGAACCTCGGGGGTAGCCTCATCCTACGCGTCGCAGCCTCCCCGTGCGGCGCACGAGGGATAAGGAGCAGCCATGTCCAACGCACCCACGCACTCTGTCCACAGCGCAATCGCAACAGGTCCGCTGCTCCTGCTCCTCTTCCTGCTTTTCGGCTGCCTGGCACCGGGAGCCGCATTTGCCGTCGATGGCTACGACCAGCTCGGCTTCCGCACTATTAGCGATGATTGTGGGCCCTTCTTCATCGGCAAGTATGAAGCTCAAGACACCTCGATTGCCTACTGCATGAACCAGGAGCGCCCCGGCCCCACCAAACCGGGCGGCCCATGGCTCAACTTTGATCAAGGCTGGGTGTGGCTCGACGACGAGTTCGCGGCAATCGTTTGTCACGGATATCCCACCACCACGTCGTTTGGCGGTTACCATCTTTCACCCGATCGCGCCCGCGCCGCCACCCAGCTTGCCGTATGGATGCTCAACGGCACTACCCATGTCGACGGCACCTACTCCTACACGACCGCTCAGGGTAAAACCAAGAGCGGACACTTTACCGCCGACAATGAAGTCGTGGCGGCTGCGCGGTGGCTCCACGACAGCGCAAAATCAGGAAGCATCGAAGCCGCTCCGCACCGCGCGCGACGCTATCTAGGGGCCGTATCGGGCGGCAACAAACGTCAAGACATGCTCTATGTACTGCCGGCGGTCTCTGTTTCCTTCCAAAAGCAGTCTGCTAACACCGTTATTACCAGCGGAAACAATACCTATCAGTTTACCGGGGCAACATTCGATATTTTTGAGAGCGCCAGCGGCGCGCGTGTCGGCACCATCAAGATGGACAGCAACGGTCGAGCGCAAGCAACACTTCTGCCCAACACGGCATACTACCTAGTTGAAACGAAGGCGCCGGCCGGCTATGTCCCCCGCCACGATCGTATTGCCTTTACCACGGGGAATGACGGCGGGCGGGTCGCCATTGATGAACAGCCCGGCACCATCAATCTGCGTATCGTAAAACTCGATGCCGCGACGAATGCCGGCCCCCAGGTGGGATCTTCACTCGCAGGAGCAGAGTTCACGTGTGTGTCGCAATCAACCCCTGGATGGGCACAAATCCTCACGACCGACGAAAGCGGTCGGGCCACCCTCGCCGATGTCCCCTTAGGAACCTTTACCATCTACGAATCAAAAGCCCCCGAGGGCTACCTGCCATCCAACGACAGCTGGACCTATACCGTTGGAGCCGACCAGCTCGGCGATTCAGGCGTGGTCGAGATCGAATCTCGCGTTTCCGATATCCCCATTGCGTTTAACCTTGAGATTTCCAAATTCAAGGATTACGGCAATAGCGACCAATCCGGCCTGGAGCAGCCGGGGGAAGGTGTTGTCTTTGAGGTTGTCAGCAACAGCTCTCAGCAGGTTGTTGGCACACTGACCACAAACGTCTATGGCTTTGCCTCCACCAAAGATCAGCCCGAAGCATGGTTCGGCGCAGGCAAGCGACCCGCCGGTATCCACGGAGCCGTCCCATACGACCGTGCCGGCTACACGGTTCGCGAGGTTCCGGAAACCGTCCCCGAGGGTTTTAAACGTGCAGGGGAATGGACCGTCGGGGCCAATCAGATTTCCAACGGCGCCGAGCTTCAATATATCGTGGACAACCACGCTCTGTCGACGCATCTCCAGATTGTAAAACGCGATGCCCAAACAGGCGCTTCTGTTCCACTAGCCGGATTCACCTTCCAACTACTCGACAGCAATCACGAATCTGTCTCACAAACTTGCTGGTATCCAACACATAACGTAATGGACACCTTTACGACTGACGCGACCGGGACCGTCACACTGCCCGAATCGCTCGTGCCGGGCACCTATTATGTACGCGAAACCTCGGCCAAAGAGCCCTATCTTGTCGGCGAGGAGATCGAGGTAAACATACCCGCCGACATGAACCTAACGCCCGTTGCAATCGCCTCGTATTATGACCACGCCGCGACCGGAAACATCAGGATCGTTAAAACCGATGCCATAGACGGCAGCAGCCTCGCGGGCGCCGTCTTTGAGATCCGTGCCTCGAGTGATATCGTGCGCCCCGACGGTAGCATTGCCGCGCTCGACGGTGAGACTGTCGCTACCATCACGACGGATGAAACTGGAGAAGCACGCGCGGACAACCTCCCGCTGGGACTTGGCACCGCACGCTACGAGGTTGTCGAGACTCAAGCGCCGGCAGGCTTCTTGCTCGATCGGACAACCCATATTGTCGACCTTACTTATGCCGACCAGAAAACACCCGTTGTAGAAGCACGGCTTAACGTATCCGACGATTACACCAAGGTTGATATCTCCAAGGTCGATGCAAGCGGTGAGCAGGAAGTGGAAGGCGCACAACTCACCTTATATGGTCCCGATAAAACCGAAATAGACTCCTGGACCTCATCCGACAAGCCACACCGCGTCGAACATCTTGCACCCGGCACCTACTCGTTGCGCGAAATGATGTCTCCGCGGACCTATGACCTTGCCAAGGAGATAACGTTTGAAATAAAGGATACGAGAGAAGTCCAATCCGTCGCGATGAAGGATGCGCCCATCGAGATCAAGGGGCAGGTCGACAAGCGTCAGGAGCTTGTCCAACCTATCGGAAAGGGTCTGCTGGCCAACGGAGATGGTAAAAATCGCGCCGCGACGCAAACTAATACGGATGGACTTTTCTCCTATACCATCGACGCTCGAAACGATTCCGCTACTTGGGTTGATGAGTTTACGATTACCGATGATCTTGAGTGCGCCAAAGACGGCACGGCGAGATTCATCTCAATCGAAACCCCCGTCGCCATCGGCGACCTCAACGGTCTGTGCAACGTGTGGTATCGCACGACGCCGTTGGACTCGACAGACGTCGATGAGCCGGCGAACGCGACACTTGACGATGGACACGAAAATCCTTGGCTTGAGTCCGACGAAGTAAAAGAGAGCCTTGGTGAGGACTGCCGCCTCGTCGATTACGACGGCTGGCGCCTCTGGAAGGCGGATGTCTCGACCACGGAATCCACCACACTCGAGGCGGAAGAGCTCGACCTTGCATCCAATACCGTCGTAACAGGCATTCGAATTGAATACGGTGCGGTAGCCGCCGACTTTACGACTCGAAGCGATGCGGATTCTTGGACCCGCGATGATCTCAAAGATGAGCACGACGACCTTGACGATGCCAAAGCAATCCTTGGCACAGACGCTCGGGGCGCAGTCGTACACATGCAGGCAACGTCGGCTTATACGCCCCAAACCGCACTCACCAACAGCGCGCGCGTCGATCTTTGCCGCAACGGTGGCGGCGATAAACTTGAGTCACATGACGAGGACAGCGTCATTCAACGCTGTACCCTACCGCAGGACCTACCGGCAACAGGATCAGTTCCCATCGCCGCTTGCATCACCGCGCTCCTGACCTCGGGTACCGCAGCCCTATGGTTCGCTCGCCTTAGGTCGATCACAAAGAAGCGCTAGCGCGATGAAAAAGCGGGCGAGCCAGTCCCCCGGCTCACCCGCTTTCAATCATGTAAATCGCCGCATCTACTCTGCAGACGAAGATCCACCATCAACGATTGCCTGCTCGGACTCAGGAATCCCATCGGCACCCGTACTCTGTTCTTGCTCCACCTCTTCGCTGATTGCGGAGGCGGGGGTCGAGCCCTTTGCACCCACGATGTAGGCAGCCCCAAATCCTAACGCAATGGCAATCAAGGTCAAAATCACGTAGACAGGCCAATGGCGCTTAATATACGAAAACACGTTGACTCCTTAGAGCTCCGTCTACGAACGGCGGATAACCTCGGTCACGACCTCGGATACCGTAGCAATGTTCGTCGGGTTGACATTGTGGGGCAGGTCGTCCTCGGTACGAGCGCAAGCCAGACGCGTGCCGTCCACGCCGGCGATGGTAAGGGCTCGGCGGCTCGCCTCGAGCGCAGCATAGGCATCGGTCTTGGCATAGGGCATCTCGAGCGCGCCACAATCGACATGGAACGACTTGCAGACCTTGCTGACCAGGTTCATGATGCGGCGATCGCCCTTGAGCAGTTGTTGTTCGCCCTCGACCGTCACCACCGAAAGCCTACCGGCGCCGACGGATTCAAGATTGATAAAGAATACGCCGCGGAGCTTATCGCGATGCGAAGCCAAGAAGGCCTTCATGCCAGCGCCATCACAATCCGAGGCGCCCGTTGCCACAAACCAGATATCGTGACCGAGCAGCTCATCATCGCCCATAGAGGCGACAGCCGAGAGCATATCTTCGGAAGAAGCGCCATCGGAAGACGTAGCGCCACCCTTCCAGCCATCGTTATCGTCCTCGAAGTTATCCCACGAACCGATACCGCGACCGGACTTCTTGGCATCGTAATCGTCTTCGACGCCCAGCCAGTCACTCATGCTGTCCTGCTCGTTTTTCTTTTTACGGCCGAACAGACCACCCAGGCCGCGCTTACGAGACTTGGGTGCCGCCGGGGCGGGAGCCGAAATGGTCTCGATCGGCTGTGCGCCCGACGCAACAGGCATAGGAGGCGCAACGGGTGCCGATGTGGGTTCGGGGCCCTGGGCAGTAGCAAAGGGATCGTTGACCTGTGCGGAGGGGTCGGGAAGGTCGAACAGCGACGTGCGAGACGCAACGTTTGCCTGCTTCATAGACGGCAGCGACGGATCGGGGACCGAAGCCAGCGGAGACGAGGAAGGTGCAGGCGACGGTGCCGACGCCGGATCGGGAACATTCATCTGCGGGCGCGGCGATGCCTGGGAGGAAATCTGGGCCATAAGGGAATCGACCGTTTCGTCCTGGGTGGGAGCGACATTGGCAACCGTGGCACCGGAACCACTCGGGGTCGGCATGGTGAAAATCTGCGTGGAATAAGGCCTCGACTCATCCGTCTCGGGAGTCTCGGAAACCGCAGGCACTTCCTCCTGCTCGACCTCGGTCGAATCATCTTGCTCGGCTGCCGCGTATTGCTCTTCGTCAGAGTTGGCCTCGACGGGCTCGTCCTCGGCGGCATCTTGGATTTCGGCAGCATCAACAGGCTCGTCATCGTCTGCCGCGTCGCCCTGCTCATCGGAAACAGGAAGGGGCTCGGCAATCGCGGTGCCCTGTTTTTCAAACGTTATCGTGGAATCGAACTGCGCGGCATCAAACGACATGGTGCTATCGACGTGCTGCTGAGCCTCGAAAGACGTCGTCGCTTCAACAACATCCGCGGACGCCGGTTGCTGGGACTCAAAGGACGTTGTAGCTTCGGCGGCTTCGACGGGCGCGGACTGCATAGCCTCGTTCTGCTCGAACTCTTGCGCCGCGAGCTCACGTGCCGCCTCGGCTGCCTGCTGCTGAGCGATAGCCTCCTGCTCGGCAGCCTCGCGTGCGGCAGCGCGCTTCTCCTCGAAATCGTCGACAAATTTCTTGCCCTTTGCAAACGCACCCTTAAAGAAGTTGGAAGCGCTGGCGCCAATCGACGAGAACGCGGATGCAATGTCGGCATGCGGCGTTGCCGCGGGAATCTCGGCCGAGAAATCAGTATCGCTCTCGTAAGACACGCGCCTCGGTTGTTCAACGTAATCGTCGTCAGACTCGTCCGCAACGTCTTGCGCCGGTGCGGCGGGAGCCAAAATGTCCAGTCCTGCCGCGGGATCGAACGCGGACACCGCCTCGGGATCGGCAACGGCAGCGGTAACCGCGGCAGACTCATCATCCGCAGCGACAACGGGCGCAGGCGCAGCCACGACGGGGGCAGGCTCGGGCTCAAACGTTGGCTCCTCGCCCTCCTCGTAATCGAGCGTGCAGGACTCGGGAAGCATTCCGAGCGCACGGATGGCATCCGAACCAAAGCGGATGTTGCCGGCGGCGTTGCGATAGAGCTTGGGCTCGGGCTCGGCAGACTCCTCCGCCGGCTCGGCAGCGGGAACCTCGTCATTGAACTCTTCGGCTTGGGCAGCCTGATTCTGATCCTCAGGCACGATAGCGCCGATCAGCGTCTCGTCGGCAGACGCACCCTCAAAGCCCTCGATTTGCTCGTCGAAAGCCTCACCCTGTTCGGGCTCGGTCTGAGCGTCGGGAGCAATCGGCTGACCGAATTCGTCCTCGGCGTAGGTAGGCTCTTCATACTCGATGGTGTTGCCGTAGTCGTTTTGCTGCTGGGCCGCGGCATATTCCGCCGCTGCGCGCGCCATTTCCTCGGCACGACGCTTCTGCTCCCCAAAATAGGTATCGAACGGAACATCGTCGGGAAACTCGTTTTCGCCCTGGAAGGGAGCAACGTTGTCCATAACGCCGAGCATAGCGGCGACAGAAGACTTGTTGCACACCGCGCCAGACGTATAGGGAAGAATGTGGCGGTTAGAGATGATGTTTACCGCGTTGGCGAGTGCAACGAGGGAAGCGAGGATCGCGACAATCCACAGCAGAACCTTGAGCGCGCCGGGGAGCGGCAGAATACGCAGGATGGCAACGGCAGCGGGGGCAACCGTGGCAACGGGCAACAGCTTGGCGATGAGCGCACGATACGAAGCATAAGGCTCGCGGGCGAGCAGCTCAGCACGGGGAGAGTCGTAGTGTGCGACAACGACCACCGGGCGGTTACGCGGGGACGCGAGCGGGCCCGAGGCCTTGTGGTAGGCGATGACATTTTGGCTCACGCCCGTCTTGCCCAGGCGCGAAACCACGGGGTGGCCCGTGCGCTCGAGCACGTAAAGAACGGCGCCGACAATGGCCAGCAAGGTGCCGACCAAGCCGATACCGCCGCCGATGCCCATCAGCAGGGCGCCGGCAAACGCAAGAATACCGGTAACGGCAAATGCCAACCTACTGGGCGCCGGGGCATTGAACTCCTGAACCTCGGGGTCAAAGCCGTGGTTGCGGAAGATCTGAGCGATATCTTCGGCAGCCAAGCGCTCTTCTTCGCTGCATGCCGGCGTAATGCCGGTGTTCTGCAGCAGGTGATTAATATAGTTCTGGGTGTTCGCCATGTGCGCTCCACATCCATAATCCGACAAATAGGCCCAATGCATGCACATTAGAACCGTATATAGTCGAAAGTATACCCCGAGCGAGCGCAAACGACCGAATTCGGGCCATCTTAACGCCCCGAGCGGACAAGGATATAGCCTAATCTCCATATCGGACTAAAATCATGGCAGCAAACCACCTTCTCATGCGAGGACTCTATGACGGCAAGCGACACGACCGCGACAATTAAAAAGGGGAATTCGGAGCCCAGTTTCGATAAAACGGCTCAGCGCATCCTCAATCTTTTCTTTGTGCTCAACAGCTCCCCCGAACCGCTGACGACCGAGCAGATCGTCTTGGATTCCGACCTGGGATATGGCTCCGGCAACATCGACTCGGATAAGCGCAAGTTTCGGCGCGATCGTGACAAACTGCTCGAGCGTGGCATCTTAATCAAGGAGGTTCGCCCCGCCGGTGCGCAGGAGACCGAGGAAAGCTCGTGGACAATCGACCGCGAGCACACCTTTGCAGCAGGCGGCCTCATCACCGCAGACGACGCCGATATCCTGCTCAACGCCATCGACCAGACACTAGCGGCCGGCTCATCCACTTTTGCCGCACCGCTTGCCGATATTCGCTCCAAGATTGCCTATCTCACCGGTAGGACGACGGTGGACGAAGCACCAATCCGCCGCTCTCCCACCGTCGATGCGGTATGGAGCGCCTTTGCCGAGCGATGCGCGCTGCGATTTTTATATCAGAACGGACGCGGCGAGCAGAAAGAACGTACCGTCTGCGTCTACGGCATGTTCGAACGCGAGGGCGTGGCGTACTTCTGCGGCCTCGACAATGTCACCGACGACATCAGGACATTCCGCTGCGACCGTATCGTTCGCGCTTGGCGTCCTTCGAAGGCCTACGCCATCCCTGCGGACTTCAATCTCAACGACTATCTGTTCTTTGAATTCGATTTTGCCGACCGACCGCCCGTTGCAGCCACGTTCTCGTTCGCCCCTCAGACGCAGATCGATATGATCAACGGCCTCACGCGCGGGCGAGGTGAGCTCGCACACACCGATGCGGGATGGACCTGGACCGTTGACGTGCGTGACCTTGAAGCCGCCGCCTCATTTTGCATGGCCCACGCCGTGGACGGCATGAGGCCCGTGGCCCCCAAATCGCTCAAGCAGGCGTGGAACCGCCTCATTGAAAGGACGGTGCACGAGCATGCCCGTGCGTAAACTCACCAGCGAGCAGAGACTCTCGCGCGCCATCGACATTATGGAGGCCCTCTACGCCGCCGGCGAGAGCGGCATGACACGAGCCGAGATTTGCAGCCGCTTTGACATCACAGGGGTGTCGCTCGACGAGATTCTCGAGATCGTCTCGACGCTCGCGGACCGAGAATCGGGCGCGCGCATCATCTGCGAATGCCGCGGCGAGCGTGTGGCCCTCACCGGCGACGCCGGGCGTGTTCTACCGTTGCGCCTGAGTGCCGCCGAGGGCGCTGTGCTCAACCACGAACTTGAATCGTTGGGGATCGAGCCGCAGACGGCAGCCCGGATTCGGCATGCTCTTCTACCCGAAGAGCTCGGCTATAACCAGCGCGTCTTTGACACCGTCAACCACGGGTCGCACTGGCAGCAGCTGAGCTGCGCCATTCAGGACGGCGTTCGCTGCCGCATCTCGTATCGCTCGATGGACGATGCACGGCCACGCGAGCGTCTGGTCGACCCCTTGCGCATTACGGCAAACGGCGACCAAACATACTTGATTGCCTGGGACATCGCAGTCGATGAGCAGCGCACCTATCGCATGGATAAAATCGAGGGACTCACCTTGACGGAAGACTCCGTCGTGTCTCACGCACCGGACGTCGCATCCCTCCACGATTCCCTTGCCCGGACGCAGCATAGCGCAAAGCTCCTGATGCCATTCGATATGGCGGAGCATCTGGACTGGGCCGGCATCACCCTAATCGAGCGCAGCGGGACAGACACGGCAACGGTAACCGTGCATTACGGCTCCGAGCGTTGGCTACTGAGCCAGATAATCGCAGCGGGCGGAGCCATCCGCATCTTGGATGACCCCGCCCTGTCAAAGCGTCTGTGCGATATGGCAAAAACCCTCGTCTGTCCGCTTTAGCGCCGCCGCTCGTGGCGTGCGCGCCACAGTTGCAGATAGTGCCCGATCTGCGCCGATTCGATGCGCTGGTAGGAGCTCGTGGGCAGCGACGTTAAGAACTTCTTTCCGTAGCCCTTCGTCACCAGGCGCGGGTCGGCCAGAATCAGCACGCCGCAATCGGTCGACGAGCGGATAAGGCGGCCGGCCGCCTGCTTGACCTCGAGCACCGCCTCGGGCAGCGAATAGCGCGCCCAAGCGCGGTCTTCGCGCAAGTTGCGCTCGCACGAGAGCGGGTCCGTGGGGCTCGAGAACGGCAGCTTGGGAATGATGACGCAGCGCAGCGTCTCGCCGCTGGCGTCGAATCCCTCCCAGAAGGCCTTAAGCGCAAAAAGCGACGAGGTCGGCTCGTTGATAAACCGGTCGCGCAGGCGACGAGGAGA
>CABSMK010000039.1 GCA_902478825.1 uncultured Collinsella sp. | reverse complement strand
CCACGCTGGTGGGGACGGCGATGACCGGACAGCTCACCAGACCGCCGACAACGCTCGCCAGAGCGCCCTCCATGCCGGCGATGGCGATGACCACCTGCGCCTGGGCGAGTTCCTCGGCATGAGCGAGCAGGCGGTGCAGGCCGGCGACACCCACGTCGTAGAGGCGATCGACCTCGTTGCCGTAGAACTCGGCCGTCAGTGCCGCCTCTTCGGCGACGGGCAGGTCGCTCGTGCCGGCGCAGGCGACGACGATGCGTCCGTTGCCGGTGGGGGAGGGCTTGCCGCCCACCAGGGCGAGCTGTGCGTCCGGGACATATCCCAGGTCGATGTCGTTGCCGAGAAGCTCAGCGGTGTGCGCGGCTTTTTCGGCATCTAAGCGCGTGACCAGGATGCGCTCCTGGTCTGCATCGAGTAATGCTTTGATAATGGCGGCAATTTGCTCGGCGGTTTTACCGGCACCGTAGACAACCTCGCCGGCTCCCTGGCGCACTCCGCGCGAAAGATCAAGCTGCGCAAAGCCCAAATCGGCGATCGGAGCCGTCTGGATGCGCGTAAGGGCATCGGCAGGGGTGACTGATCCGCCGGCAACATCGCTCAGCAGCTGCTCAAGATCTCGCTTATCCATATATGTTCCCTTCGACGGCGCAAAGTCTAGCACTCAAAGGGTATGTTTCCGAACACTAAGACAAAATTGTTCGGAAACTATAGGACGGACTGATTCAATTGTTAGACAGATCGGCTAGTCGCGCAGGATGATATCCATGGCGAGCATCAGGTTGCGCTCGTCGATGGTAAACGGGGCTGCCTCGCGCGTCTTGGGCTTGGCGCAAAACGCGATGCCAGTGCCCGCGGCCTGGATCATGGGGATGTCGTTTGCCCCGTCGCCAATAGCGACCGTGTGTGCCATATCGGCGCCGCACTCAACTGCCCAGTCCAGCAGCTGGATGAGCTTGGACTCCTTGGTCACAATGTCGGCAGCCAACTTACCGGTAAGCTTGCCGTCCACGACCTCTAGGCGGTTGGCCAGGCAAAAATCGATGCCCGCGGCGGCTACGATCTTGTCAGCGACCTCGTGGAAGCCGCCGCTCACCACGCCGACCTTCCAGCCCTTGCTGTGTGCCGAGCGTACAAGTTCCAACGCGCCGGGGGTAAATGTCACGCGCTCAAAGGTGCGCTCGAACACGCTCTCGTCCAGGCCGGCGAGCAGCCCCACGCGCTCCTCGAGCGCTTGCTTAAAGTCCAGCTCGCCGCGCATAGCGCGCTCGGTGATCTGTGCAACTTGCTCGCCCACGCCGGCCTCCTCGCCCAACAGGTCGATGACCTCCTGGTTGATGAGCGTGGAGTCGATATCCATAACGATGAGGCGTGCAGTCATGGTGGGCCTTTCCGAGTGCAGTTGTATTGGGGCACATTGTCGCACGCGGCGCGCCTGGGCGACGGCCAGGCCGCGTCAATTGTTTCGTCTCCGTCAAGTCTTTGGGCAAGAGTTACTTTTTCGCGGTACATCGACACAGGTGCGATAAGATAGAACGCCATGTCCGGCTGCGCGGTTTACGCAGGCTGGGCAAATCTGTACGACGCCGCCCGGAACGACACGGGGCGGCACAGATCCATAAAGGAGGATCACTGGTATGAGCCAGACCCGTCCCATCGATGAGCATTCCATGCACACCCGTACCTGCGGCGAGCTTCGCTTCGAGAACGTGGGCGAAGAGGTCACCCTCACCGGTTGGGTGAGCCGTCGCCGCGACCACGGCGGCCTTATCTTCTGCGACCTTCGCGACCGCGAGGGCATTACGCAGCTCACCTTCGACCCCGAGCACTCCGATGGCGATGCCTTTAAGATCGCCGAGACCATGCGTCCCGAGTGGCCCATCAAGATTCACGGCGTCGTGCGCGCCCGTGGCGAGGAGACCACCAACACCAAGCTCGCGACCGGCGAGATCGAGGTCCTGACCGACCACGCCGAGGTGCTCAACACGTCCGTCACCCCGCCGTTCCAGATCGAGGACGGCATCGAGACCAGCGAGGACACTCGCCTGCGCTATCGCTATCTGGACCTCCGCCGTCCCGAGATGATGGCCAACCTCAAGCTGCGCTCCGACTTCACCTTTGCCATTCGCGAGGCGCTGCACAACCGTGAGTTCATGGAGGTCGAGACGCCCTCCCTGTTCAAGTCTACGCCCGAGGGCGCCCGCGACTTCATCGTCCCCAGCCGCATCCAGCCGGGCAACTTCTACGCCCTGCCGCAGTCCCCGCAGCTCCTGAAGCAGCTGCTCATGGTCGGTGGCGTCGAGCGCTACTACCAGGTTGCCAAGTGCTTCCGCGACGAGGACCTGCGCGCCGACCGTCAGCCCGAGTTCACCCAGGTCGATATCGAGATGTCCTTCGTGGACCAGAACGATGTCATGAGTGCGCTCGAGGAGGTTCTTGCCGATGCCTTCGGTCGCATGGGTGTCGAGATGCCCACGCCGCTGCGTCGCATGAACTACTGGGAGGCCATGGACACCTATGGCTCCGACAAGCCCGATACCCGCTATGGCATGCACTTGGTCGACCTGACCGACATCTTTGCCAACTCCAAGTTCAAGGTCTTTGCGACTGCCGCAAACGAGGAGGGCTCTGTCGTCAAGGCCATCAACGCCAAGGGCGCCGGTGCCTGGGCGCGTGCCAAGATCGATAAGCTCGCCGGCGTGGCCTCCACGTTTGGCGCCAAGGGCCTGGCCTGGATCGCCTTCCGCGAGGACGGTTCCATCAACAGCCCCATCGTCAAGTTCTTCTCGGACGAGGAGATGGCGGCTCTGCGCGAGCGCATGGACGTCGAGCCCGGCGACCTTGTGATGTTCGCCGCCGGCCCGCGCCTGCTCTCCGACGAGATCCTGGGCGGCATGCGTTCGCACATGGCCAATGCGCTCGAGATCAAGCGCGAGGGTCACGACTTCCTGTGGGTCGTCAACTTCCCGCTGTTCCATTGGGACGAGGATCGCAAGGCCTATGCTGCCGAGCATCAGCCCTTTACCCTGCCGACCGAGACCGACATCGCCAAGATCGAGGCCGATCCGCTGGCAGCCGGTTCGTGCACCTACGACTTTGTCATGGACGGCTTTGAGGCCGGCGGCGGCGGTATGCGTATCCACAACGCCGAGATGCAGATGTCCATGCTCAAGCTCCTGGGCTTTACCGAGGAGCGCGCCGAGTCTCAGTTTGGCTTCCTCATGGAGGCCCTCAAGTTTGGTGCGCCCCCGATGGGCGGTTTCGCTCTGGGTCTGGACCGCGTGTGCATGCTGCTCACCGGTTCCGACTCCATCCGCGACGTCATGGCGTTCCCCAAGACGGCCAGTGGCTCCGACCTTATGTCGGGTGCTCCGAGTGCCGTTTCCGGCGCCCAGCTCAAGGACGTCAGCCTGCGCCTGATGTAGGCAAGCGGCTACATATTGCTTGCAACGAGGGAAGGACGTGTGCCTTCCCTCGTTTTTTATGCGCCGAGATTGTGAGGGGATATAGGGTGACCGGGCGTCGCGGAAAGTGCGTCCCGGAATCTGGGTCCAGAACGGGTCGCGCTTTCCCAAAGGGGGTCCTCTGGGAAAGCGCGACCCAGAATTCGGCAAAATAATGGGGCACAGTTTCCGGTTGAGCTGTCTAACGGAAACTGTGCCCCAGAATGAGCACTCAAAACGGGGCAGGCTTTCTGTAACAACTGTCTGGCGGAAAGCCTGCCCCAATTTCTTATAGCGAGTCTCTCTGGATCAGCTGCATGTGCATCACGGAGGTGGTGGGCTCGGCACCCTTGATCATGTCGAGCGCAATGTTGGCGGCCATGTGGCCTTCTTCGCGCAGGGGCTGGCGGACGGTCGTGAGCGCGGGGACGCAGCGCGTCGCAATCTCGTGATCGTCGAAGCCGACGACAGAAATGTCCGCCGGAACGGATAGGCCTGCCTCGTTGAGTGCGGTGATGACGCCAGCCGCGATACGGTCCGATCCGCAGAGCACGCCATCGAAAGCAATCTCGCGCGCGAGGATCTGGTGCATGGCCTGATAGCCGTCTCCGTTGTTCCAGCCGGTATAGATAACGTTTGCGTCTGGGAGGTCTTCGCCCAAGACGGCGCGGTAGCCGCGCAGGCGGTCGACAACGGCGGGGTTGTCTTGCGGTCCCAACACGGCGACGATATCTTTGCGCCCTCGCTCCTTCATAGCGAGCGCTGCAAAGCGTCCGCCCTCTTCGTCGTCAGAGTAGACCGTCGAGAACACATCGCGATAGGGGTGGCCCTCGAGCTGGCCGCACAACACGGTGGGTACGCCCAGCTCGCACAGTACCTCGAGCAGCTCGCTGCCCTTGTAGGGGGAGACGTCGATCACGGCGTCGAACGAGCGGCGCTCAAAGTGCTCGCGTGCGCGGTTGCGCTCATGCGTAGAAGACGCCTGCAAGATAACGGGCAGATAGGACGACTCCGACAGTTCCTCGGTAATGCCGCTCAAAAACTCGCTATAGGTGGGGTCGCTGAAGAGTTCACTCAGGGGCTCGGTCACGAGCACGGCGATGATTTCCGTGCGCCCGACAGCGAGCGCTCGGCCACGAGCGTTGGGGACAAAATTGACTTCCTTGGCCGCCGCGCGGACGCGCTTTTTGGTTTCCTCGCTAATGCGGGGCGAATCGTTGAGAGCGCGCGATGCCGTGGAGCGCGACACGCCGGCAGCTGCGGCAACCTCGGCAAGCGTAGGTGCGGTGCGAACTGGTTGGGTCATGGCGTCTCCTGGAAAATGCGGTCGATGTTGTCACTGATACGGGCTGGTGCGGATACAGCTTACTATAGTGCGTCTGAACAGCGTTCATGATATCCGGTGACCGGCGTCGTTTTGCAACCAAGCCGCAATCGAATACACCTCGTATGGGGGGAGATATCTGCGGGCGTGGCGGTTGCCTACGAGCTTAAGAACGATGTCTTGTGCTGTGTTTCGATACTCAGGGTGACATAAGTGTCGCGGTTGTACAACCGGTTGCACCGTTAACCCGGTCAAATCGACCGTTCAGCGGACAACCGGTTGCACAGCTTTTTGCATCGCCCGTAAGATAAGGACAACCGGTTGCACAAGAATCACTACGATGACGAAGGAGCATCACCATGGACGCCATTAACGATTGGGAAAACCAAGCGCTCACCCACAGGAACCGCCTGGCACCCCATGCGTACTTTATGGGCTACGAGACCGCCGATCTCGCTGCAACGTACAGCCGTGAGCTGTCGCGCGGGTTTGTCCAGCTGTCCGGCTCGTGGCAGTTCCGCCTCTTTGAGGGGCCTGCTGCCGTCTCTAACGAGGAGCTTTCCACGTACGAGCCCGAGTGGGATCACGTGGAGGTTCCGCACCTGTGGCAGGTGGACGGCTATGGCAACCTTGCCTATACCGACGAGGGTTTCCCGTTCCCGGTGGACCAGCCGTTCGTTCCCTCCGACGACCCCACGGGCGTCTACCAGCGCATCGTCAACCTTCCCGCCGTTCCTGCCGGCGCTCGCGAGATCATTCGCTTCGACGGCATCGAGAGCTATGGCGAGCTGTACGTCAACGGTCAGTATATCGGCATGACCAAGGGTTCGCGCCTGTCTGCCGAGTTCGACGTGACCGACGCGCTCGTCGAGGGCGACAACCTGTTTGCGGTCAAGGTCCTGCAGTACAGCGATGGCAGCTATATCGAGGACCAGGATATGTGGTGGGCCTCGGGCATCTTCCGCGATGTGTACCTTATGCAGCGTCCCGCCGCGCACCTGGTCGACTTTAGGTTCCGCACGCACCGCGAGGGCGATACCGCTCTGATCACGCTCGATACGGTGGCCGAGGGCGCAAGCCGCGTCGTGTATACGCTCAGCGATGGCGAGAACGTGGTGGCTACGGGCGAGTGCGTCGACGGCCATGCCGAGTGCAGCGTGACCGATGCCCACTTCTGGAATCCCGAGGACCCCTTCCTCTATGACCTTACGTTTGGGGTCTACGACGGTGACAAGGTGAGCGAGTACGTCCCGCATCGCCAGGGTCTTGCCGAGGTGACGGTCGAGGGCAATCATATCTACCTCAACGGCACTTACTTTAAGATGCATGGCGTCAACCGCCACGATCACGACGATCACAAGGGCCGCGCCGTGGGCCTCGATCGCATGCGCCGCGACCTGGAGCTCATGAAGCGGCACAACATCAACGCGGTGCGCACGTCCCACTACGCCAACGACCCGCGCTTCTACGAGCTGTGCGACGAGTACGGCATCATGCTGGTCGCCGAGACCGATATGGAGAGCCACGGCTTCGAGAATATCGGCAATATCGCCCTGGTCACCGACGACCCGGCATGGGAGCCGGCCTACGTCGACCGTGTTGAGCGCCTGGTGATGCAGGAGCGCAACCATGCGTGCATCATCATGTGGTCGATGGGCAACGAGAGCGGCTATGGCTGCAACATCCGCGCGATGTACGCCAAGGCTCACGAGCTCGACGGTCGTCCGGTCCATTACGAGGAGGACCGCAACGCCGACACCGTCGACGTCATCTCTACAATGTACTCCCGTGTGTCGCAGATGAACGACTTTGGTGAGCATCCGTTCCCCAAGCCGCGCATCAACTGCGAGTACGGCCACTCCATGGGTAATGGTCCCGGAGGCCTGTCCGAGTACCAGGAGGTCTTCGATCGCTGGGATTGCATCCAGGGCCAGTTCATTTGGGAATGGTGTGACCACGGTTTGGCTGCTGTGACCGAGGACGGCGTTGCCTACGATATGTATGGTGGCGACAACGGCGATTACCCCAACAACAGCAACTTCTGCATCGATGGCATGGTGTTCCCTTGGCAGCAGCCGAGCCCGGGCCTCACTGAGTATGGCCAGGTCATCTGCCCGGTTCGCATGGCTTATGATGCCGAGGCGGGCGAGCTGACTGTCACCAACAAGCGTTGGTTTACCACCCTCGAGGATGTCTGCCTGTCGGCCGAGACCCTGGTGGACGGCGACGTGGTCTGCCGCAAGACGCTCATGCCCGGTGCGGTTGCCCCCGGCGAGTCCGTCCAACTGCCACTGGTGATTCGCGAGGCCGCAGTGGGCGAGACCCTGCTGACCGTGCGCGCCTACACCATGGCCGCTCACGTCTGGTGCGAGCCGATGTTCCAACTGGGCGCAAGCCAGTTTGCCATCGCAAACCATCCGGCGCCGGCCATCGCGGCTCCCACTCGTCCTGAGCTTACGGTCGAGGAGACCGAGCAGGAGATTCGCATTCACTCCCTCAACGGCGAGCTGACCTTCAACAAGGTAAACGGCACCGTGAGCAAGTGGAAGGCATCCGGCCGTGACGTCATGGCCTCCGGTCCCCAGGTTGGTTTTTGGCATCCGCTCGTCGACAACCACGCCCAGGAGTACGACTCCCTGTGGAAGGACAACTTCATTGATGTAATGCAGACGTCTACCCGCAAGGTTTCTTGGAAGCAGGACGGCAATGCGGTCGTCGTTACCGTGAGCCAACGTATTGCTCCTCCCGTTCGCGCGTTCGGCATGTGCGTCGAGCTCGTCTACACCGTGCTTCCGAGCGGTCGCGTCGACCTCAAGGTTTCCGGCGAGCCCTACGGCGATTACTCGGATATCATCCCGCGCATCGGCATCTCCTTCGAGGTTCCCGGTTGCGATCGTGCCGTTGAGTGGTACGGTCACGGCCCGGGCGAGAACTATCCGGACTCGCTGCGCGCCAACCCGGTCGGCCATTACCGCACTACGGTCGACGACATGTTCACGCCGTATGTCATGCCCCAGGATTGTGCCAACCGCGAGGGTACCCGCTGGGTTGCCCTGCGCTCTAGCCACGGTGACGGCGTGCTGGTGACGCGTCCGGCCGACGCCGCTTCCAACCCGTTCTCGTTCTCGGCATGGCCCTATAGCTGCGAGGCCATCGATAACGCCAAGCACGTCTACGACCTTGTCAAGGGCGACACGGTTACGGTCAACATCAACGACCAGCTGCTCGGCCTTGGTTCGAACTCTTGGGGTTCCGAGGTGCTCGATTCCTATCGCACCCGTTTTGAGAGCTTCAGCTTTGAGGTGTCCCTGCGACCGCTGACGTCTGCCGATCTGGCTCAGGCGCTGGCACCCATTAAGGAGGCATAAGTCATGCATATCTTTAACTCGCGTGCCGATTTCGACGCCCAGATGAAGTCCGTCAAGAAGTGGATGCGTACCGGTCAGGCACTCGACGGCGTTTCTGAACTGCAGCACGATGTGGCGTACTCTATCGGCGACTCGCTGGTGTATTGGTGGGTGAACGCCCACGAGGCGGCTACTGCCGATCTGGTCGGTCACCGTCGCTACCATACCGTGCTCGCCCCGCTCGACGGCAATCTGACCGTTGAGGTGGCTTCCAAGGCCGATCTTACCTGTACGCGCGCCTACAGCGATATCGATGATCGCGAGCGCTTTGAGGGTACGGGGGAGACCGTGACGATTCCCACCGGCGGCGTTGCCGTCGTCGAAATTGACGAGGCCTACCGTGTCGTGGCCGATGCCGCGGATCCCCGCGTCGTGGTACTGCACGTGACAGTCGAAGGTTATTCCTTCCCCAACAAGTAGTATTCGTCCGCCTGGACGTTTGCTTCGCGCCGTTAAGGGGGATGGCTTTGTTGACTCCCTTTTCCCCATTCCCCTTAGCAGGTGCGCCGTCCGTGTTTGCACTTGCAGCCCGGACGGTTTTAGATGACATTTAACAGATGATTGGGAGGGCTTATGAGCTCTGAAAAACGAGGAACGATTGGTTCGTTCGCTCTGCTGGGCATGACGGTCGCCGCCGTGTTCGGTATCAAGAACATCATCAACAACAACGCGGCCATCGGCTTGGCGGCTGCGCCGTCGTTCTTCTTCGCCACGCTTTTGTACTTTGTCCCCTATACCCTGGTTACCGCCGAGTTCGTCGGCCTCAACAAGGACTCCGAGTCTGGCGTGTACGCATGGGTTAAGACCTCGATGGGTGGTCGCTGGGCGTTCCTGACGGCATTTAGCTACTGGTTCGTTAACCTGTTCTTCTTTGCGTCCGTCCTGCCCAACGTCATCATCTACGCGAGCTACGTGTTCTTTGGTGCCAACGCCGAGCTTTCGCAGCTGTGGATCACCATTATCGAGATCGTCGTCTTTGCTATCGCCACGTGGGTTTCGACCAAGGGCGCTAAGTGGATCGGCTCCATTTCCTCCTTCGGTTCGACCGCGGCTCTCGGCCTGACCGCCGTGTTCATCCTGCTGTCCCTGGCTGCTGCCTTTGGCGGCGTTGAGTTCGCTACGGCTCCTACTCCCGCTAACATGGCTCCCGACATGAGCAACTTCGCAACTGCGTGGGGCTTCTTCGGTACGCTTGCCTGGATCATCCAGGGCGTTGGCGGCGCTGAGTCTGTCGGCGTGTTCCTCAACGACCTCAAGGGCGGCGTCAAGGCCTTCGTGCGCACCGTCGTTATCGCCGGCCTGACCATCGGCCTTCTGTATGCAGGCGCTTCGCTGCTGGTTAACCTGTTCATTCCCGAGGGCAGCGTTGCCATCTCCACCGGCATCTTCGACGTATTCGGCGCTGTCTTTGCCCACTTTGGCATTCCCATGGAAGTGTCCACGCGCGTCATCGGCTTGATCCTTCTCGCTGCCACGCTGGGCTCCCTCATGATGTGGACCTCGGCTCCCATCAAGGTGTTCTTCACCGAGATCCCCAAGGGCGTTTTTGGTAGCAAGATCGTCGAGCTTAACGAGCATGGCATTCCCGCCCGCGCTGCTTGGCTGCAGTTCGCTATCGTCGTCCCCATCCTGATCATCCCGGCCCTGGGCTCCGGCAACCTCGACGACCTGCTCATGATCGTCACTAACATGACGGCTGCCACTGCTCTGCTCCCGCCGCTGCTGATCCTGCTTGCCTACTTTATGTTGCGCAAGAACTTCGACGCCGCTCCCCGTGACTTCCGCATGGGCTCGCGCAGCTTTGGCCTGGTCGTTGCCGCATTCCTGCTTGTGGTCTTCTGCTTCGTGCTTATCTGCGGCACCATTCCGCTCGATCAGCCGCTGTGGCTGACGCTGGTCTACAACGTTGGCGGTGTGGTTGTCTTCCTGGGCCTTGCCGTGATGTGGTACAACCGCTATATCAACCGCCTGCGCGAGACCGATCCCGAAGCCGCCGAGAGCGAGCTGAGCCCCTCCGGATACCCCGTGGTCAAAAAGTGGCAAATATGAGTACTGTTGCAAAAGAGGTGTCATATCTATCGGCCGGTTTTGAGCAAAAATGGACTCAAAATCAATTTATCTAACCCCCTTTAAATGGCGTTTGACGGCTTTCAACCTCTTCGAATCGCTCAAAGTAGGCAATTTGCTCTCGATTTTGCTGCTACTAAATTGGTGACAGTACTCATATTTGCCACTTTTTGACCACGGGGTATCCGGAGGGGCTCTCGACAAGCATCTAACGCTACAATAACTACCACGTGGCTGGGTTTTGCCGGCCGAATGTGCGATGTCGTGGGAGGGGACATGGTCGAGTTTACAAAGACGATTAAAGATCCGTTGGGACTACATGCCCGCCCGGTTGCGTTGCTCTATGACATTATCGCCAAGCATCGTAGTGACGTGTCGGTCAGCATCGGTGATCGCCATACCGACGGTCGCGACGTTATGGGCCTCATGGCTCTCTACGGCGAGTGTGGCGAGGACATTATCTTCCGCGTTTCGGGCGTGGATGAGGCCTCGTGCGTCACGTCGATCAGAAACCTCTCGCTCTAAGCATGATAGGGCGCGGTAAAGGATGGTCCTTTGCCGCGCCTTTTTGTTTCGTATAGGAAACTTTTTCGAAATCTGAATGGGGACCCTTTCCAAAAAGTTAACCACGTGCTAGTTTACTATAGCGAACATAGACGTGGTTAACTTTTATCACGTCGATGTTGAGGACGAACTGACGTTAGGAGCAACTCATGTCTTGCGGACCGCAGATGCCGGCCATGCCGCTTTCGATGGTAAAAGCGGGCGAAACCGTGCGCGTGTCTCGTGTAAAGGGCAATGAGGACATGAAACACCACCTCAAGGACCTCGGCTTTGTCGAGGGCAACGAAATCCACGTGGTGAGCTCGAGTGGCGCCAATATCATCGTCACCGTGCTGGGCGCACGCTTTGGCATCGATTCCAAGGTTGCCATGCACATCATGACCGTCGGTTAGTCGACGGTATTTCTGTACGCACTGAAAGGGGGACAAGTAAATGAAGACGTTGGGTGACGTTAAGGTGGGCGAGAGCTCCACCATCGTCAAGCTTCACGGTGAGGGCGCGCTTCGCCGCCACCTTATGGACCTGGGGCTCATCAAGGGCACTTCGTTCAAGGTCGTGAAGGTTGCACCGCTCGGTGATCCGGTCGAGATCAACGTGCGCGGCTACGAGCTTTCCATCCGCAAGGAGGAGGCCGCCGTCGTCGAGGTTCAGTAAGGACTCGCGGCGCATATTTCTGCAGATAAAGTTAGGTTTTTCTAACTTAATGCAGCAACTTTGAAGCACATTATCCAGCCTGCGCGGAGAAAGCAGCGCAGGCGCACAAGGAAGAAGGATTGAATGGCGGATTCTCAGATCCATGTCGCGCTGGCGGGTAACCCCAACTGCGGCAAGACCACGCTTTTCAACCTGATCACCGGCGCCAACGGCTACGTTGGCAACTGGCCCGGCGTCACGGTTGAGAAAAAGGAAGCCAAGCTCCTAAGCGACAAGAACGTTACCATCACGGACCTCCCTGGCATCTACTCGCTTTCCCCCTACAGCCCCGAGGAGCAATGCTCGCGCGATTACCTCATGAGCGGCGAGCCCGATGTTGTCGTCCAGGTGGTCGACGCCACCAACCTCGAGCGTAACCTGTACCTGGCGCTTCAGGTTATCGAGACCGGCCTGCCCGTGGTCGTTGCCCTCAACATGGCCGACCTGGTCGAGAAGAACGGCGATAAGATCGACACGGACAAGCTCTCCAAGAAGCTCGGTTGTCCGGTCATGATGATCTCGGCTCTTAAGAACAAGGGCATCAAGGAGCTCTTCGAGCAGGTCAAGAAGTCCGCTGCTTCTAAGGGCCAGGTGCCGGAGCACAAGTTCGATTCCTCCATCGAGGACGTTCTGGACCACATCGAGAATAACCTGCCTGCGAGCGTTCCCGCCAACAAGCGTCGCTACTACGCGGTCAAACTGTTTGAGCGCGACGCGGACGCCTGCAAGCTCATCAACCTCACCAAGGAGAAGGCTGCTCGCGTGGAGGAGCTGGTCGCCCAGTGCGAGCA
>CABSMK010000038.1 GCA_902478825.1 uncultured Collinsella sp. | reverse complement strand
AGAGACAGGTGTGCCCCTGTACGCCATCGTTGGCGCCCACAACTAAAATCGCGTAGTCGAGCGCACGCAACGTGCGCTCCGCCTCGGCAGAAAAATCGACATGCCCCGGCGCGTCCACGAGCATGACATGGGTATCGCCATGGTCGAGCACGGCCTGCGACGAGAAAATCGTGATGCCACGCTCGCGCTCGATCGCGTTAGTGTCCAGATGCGAATCGCCATCGTCCACGCGGCCGCGCTTGCGAATGCGACCCGCGTTGAATAGCATGGCCTCGGCCAACGTGGTCTTGCCGGCATCGACATGCGCCAAGATTCCAACGACCGCTTGCTTCGACATGGCTCTCCTCTTATTGCAAGCCCATCGCACACGGCAACGGGCATCCTCGTCCCACACTGGATGATATAATTTACGGGCCGACGGGCGAAGCGGGCCCTATCCCCCGACCGAGCTCATCGCCCCGCGTTGCCGCGCAGCGATTTTCGTAGGTTCGCGCCTTGCGAAAGCCGGCACCTCCCCTTTTTGTCTGCCCAGGCTCATCTGGGGCGATAACAACGCGAGCCCCACAACAACGCGTTTTACCAAAAATGGCCCCACTCGGGGCCATTTTCATTTCGGTGAAACGCTGGTATATGACTCGGCCTTTATGCCTCGCGCAGCCAATCAAACGCGACGCGCGGCGTACCGTCCGACACATATACGATACCGGCGCGCTTAAACCCGGCCTTGGCGATGGCTCCCTGCATGGGCAGGTTGTCCTGATGTGTGTCGATACGCAGGTGATCGGCACGTTCCTTGGCAAAGGCAAACATCGCGGCCGCGATACCGTGCGCGGTACCGTCGGATGCCACACGGTGCAGCACGGCGTACGGAGTGTCGCTGCGCCATTGACCGTCCTCAATTACGTCATAGCACTCGTCCGGGCCGGGCAAAAAGGCAAACGTCGCCACCACTCGGCCGTCGACTTCGCACACATAGCTGCCACCGGCGGCGATATCGGCAGCCAGCTGCTCGGCAGAAGGCGTGCCCTCGGGCCACTGTGTGGCGTTGCCATGCGCGCGCATAAAGGCGCGGGCCGCGTCATAGATAGCCATGACAGTGGGAATGTCGGTATCGAGGGTTTTTCTGATCATCACGCGGCGACCTCACGTTTATTGGTATCACTTTGGTTGAGCAATGATACCAGCGTTTGGAGAGGGGCACGAAGCAGATGGGAAGCAAAAAGCGAGCCGCCTGGTCAAAGGCCAAAAGCGAGTTTTTGGGCGCTGCCACCGGCGGCGATATGAGCGACCTGTTTGCGCGCGAAGACGAGCGCCGCGACGCCCTGAACGCCGAGCGCGATGAGGCCTGGCGCTACAAGTCGTGCGAACGCAAAAACCGTTACGACACGCGCGCCGAGGCCGAGGCCGTTATGGCCGACTGCGAAAACCGCGGGCGGCGTGGTTTGGCCTGCTACAAATGCGAATACTGCGGTGGATGGCACCTGACGTCGCACCCTTGGAAATAGGCACTGCATCGGCACAGCATTGACGGAGCGCCAGCCATCGCACGCAAGCTACGGGCGCGGCGGCACCAAAACATCGTAACGAACGGCCTTGCCCGCAAGTTGATAGCTCGGCTTAACGCCGGCAAGCAGCGGGCCCTTCACCGGCCGCTTGATAACGACCTTGCGCGGATGCACAGCAAGCGCCGCCTCGACCAGCGACTCCTCATCGGTACATGGCTGTTCCAAATGGTGCAAGAGTTGGAACTTCTTTTTCACCGCCGCGCTCTTGGTGCGCTCGGGAAACATGGGGTCCAGATACACCACGTCGGGAGCGGCAAGCTCGCCCTGCCCGATCAGCCCAGCTGTATGGCGAAGGCCGGCAATGCTGTCCTCGCCCGAATGAAGGCGCATGCGAGCCACGGCAACCGCAAGCGCCGGATCATCCGCCGCGCGCTCCAAGGCGTCTTGAAGCAACGCCGCAATCACGCAATCCTGCTCATACAGATCGACGGTAAAGCCCGCTGCCGCCAGCAGCAGCGAATCCTCGCCAAAGCCTGCCGTGGCATCAATCGCCCATGGGCACTCAATGCCTTTTGCGCGCGCAGCCTTTACCAGCAGCTCTTGCTGCAGACGGCCCTGCTTGAGCCGCGGATGCATGCGGGTAAAATCGGCACGCAACTCCATCATGCCGTCGGTGAGCGTGAGGCCCTCGGACTTCCGCACGAGCTCGAGCCCCGCGGCCCGAGCAACAGAAAAGGGATCGACGACGCCCATGGGTACTCCTTAGCAAGCAAAACGAATACGTGAGCGCCGTTTATGCCAGCACCCAACCGTCCGCTATTGTCCCATATGCGACAAGACCCACCGCCCATTGCAGAATGAGGGCATCCATTTAGCGGTAAAGCACCAAATCCCGTCAGGATTGCCCTCCACCTCAACCCTGCGTTTACCCGCCGCTTCGCGGCTGTTCCATACTTGCCCGTCCGTATCATTAAAGGACTGAACATTCGTCGTGAGGAATGCAAATGGACCATTCAGTCACACGCCGAAAGGCCTGCCGGTTGGCAATCTCGGCAGCCGGAGCCACACTGGCAGCTGTGGTACTGCCAGCCTGCTCGAACAGTCATTCCGGCATGTCCGGCAAGGCCAGGCTGAACGTAGGCGTCCGCTCGGATATCGTCGGGTTTAGCGAGCGTAATCCCAACAACGGCAAATACTACGGATTCGAAATCGACCTCGCCAACGAGTTGGCAAGCCGTCTTGGCTATGGAGGCTGTTCGTTTATATCCGTAACGCCCGAGACACGCGAAGAAATGCTCTCGTCGGGAAAAGTCGATTGCCTGATCGCGTGCTACTCGATAAGCAACGAACGCAAAAAGCTGTTTGACTTCTCTGCCGCCTATTACACCGACTCGGTAATTCTTGTTGTCGAAAATACATCGCTCATTCAATCCTTCTCCCAGCTTAAGGGCGGAACAATTGGCACGGTATCCGGAACAAACGCTGCACCTCAACTTGCCGCGAAGTTTTTGGAGCTGGGGCTTTCGGACGGCATCCCCCAGCAGCAGGATGCCAAGAGCGGCAACATTGACTACGACACATGGCATCTGAGCCAATATGCAAGCTACGCTGAGCTTTCCCGCGCATTGGAAGCCGGCGACGTCGACGCCATGGCGACCGATGGCGCAATTGCCAAAACCTATCTCGATGACGAGCGCACCGTCCTGCCCGATTTTGGCATCAACCCACAGCGCTACGCCGTCGCAACGCAGAAGGGCTCTGAGCTTTCACCCAAACTTGCCGCCGAAGTACGCTCAATGCTCAAAGACAAAACAATCGATACGCTCATCGAGAAATGGAACTAAGGAAGTCCACCCATGTCCAAGCGACTAAAACAGAAGTCCGTGGCGCTTGCCATTGCCGTAGCCGTCTGCACGTTAGCGATGGGACTCCTACTCGCCTCGATGCAAACGCGTCTATCGCAAGAGGAATACGCTTTAGAATTCGATCGCGTTGCCGCCGAACTCCCCGATCTCGTTAAAACGGCCCAGTCGGAAACGAAAGACAACACCCAAACATTTGATGACCTGTATCGCACGCGCGCCGCAAGCATCGCATTTATGGCGGCCAACGATGCCGGTTATGAAGCGACCGATGCCAAAATGGCCGAGTTCAAGGACCTGCTCAAGGTCGATAACGTTCTCGTTACCCGACGTGACGGCTCCATCATCGCCAAAGCGGCTGACACCAAAGCCGATTTTAGCCGTGCCCGCTTCAACCAGCTACGTCAGTGCTTCGAGACCGGCAAGCCCTCCGATCCAGTTGAGGTCGATCTTCCCGATCAAGACTGGCTCATGCGATACTATGCCGCCAAAATCGATGACGACACCATGGTCATCGTAGAGCAAAATCCCCAAGAGCTGCACGCCCTTGTCAAGGACACCGGCTCGGCCGAGAGCATGCTCAAGAACATCTCGCTCGGCAGTCACGGATATGTCCTCGCCGTATCGGCAAAAACACACCTGATCACCTACCATCCCGATCAGGACATGATAGGTACCGATGCACTCGACAACGGCATCGACGTGAGCAATCTTGAGGACGGCAAGACATTCATCACTTCCGTCAAAAACACAAGCCTGTATTGTCGCGTCAAGTTGGTCGATGACACCTATTACATTCTCGCCATCCCCGAAAGCGATACCGCCTCCGCGCGCAACATCACCGTGGGCGTCATCCTCTTTGCCTTCATCGCAGTCGTCGCCGCCGTGGCACTCTATGACCTGTTTGTCCTAGCGGATGACGAGCATGACGACCACGACCATCACGAATACGTCAAGATCGGTCGCGGCCTTCGGTTTAGCCCCTCCGTGGGCAGGCGCGCAACAGCCTTGTCCATTGCAGGACTCGTCTTACTTTTGGCAGTAACCTTCTATATGCAAACGCTCTTTGCCCTTTCGAGCCAGGCGACGGTCAATCGGGAGCGCTTAGAGCAGATTGATCAAACGCTCAAAAATAATGCGCTGCGCGAGGATGAACTTACGAGGCAATATAGCGAGCACTATGCCACTGCCTGCCACATTATCGCCTACATCGTTGAGCACAATCCAGAGCTCGCCACGCGAGCCGACCTGCACAGCATGGCAAAAACGCTCAACATCGAGTCAATTTATCTCTACGACGGCGACGGCAATATGACGAGCTCGAGCACGTCGCAGCGATCCTACAGCCTTTCGACCAAGTACGGTGACTCCTCCTACGAGTTCCGCTCGCTTTTGGGCGGCAAGGATGAATATATACAGCCTCTCTCTATCAACAGAACCACCGGCGAGACATATCAGTACATCGGAGTCGCACTCTACGATCAGGATGGCATTGCAGACGGAATCGTGCAGATTGCCGTGCGCCCCATGCGCTTAGAAGAAATGCTCAAGAGCACCAAGATCGACGCAGTGCTCGATGGCATCAAGGCGGGCGCCGGAGGCTTCGCCTTTGCAATCAAGAAAAAAGACGGTACCGTCGCATATCATCCCAACGACCTTCTTTTGGGGAAAAAAGCATCCGAAATCGGACTGACTGACGAGCAGCTTGCAGATGGCTTTAGCGACTTCGTCTACATCGACAACCAAAAACTCTACGCCTCCTGCTTGGAGACTGGCGACTATTACGTTTACGTCGCGGCACCCGAAGACTCCTTTATGCACCAGCGCGTTCCGCTCACAATCGCAACCGGAATCATCGCCGCCATTTGCTTTGCCCTTATCTACCCGTTGCTGACGCTCGACACCATAAAAGTCGAAGAAAAGCGTTCGAAGCACGAAGGCGATTTCGCGACAAGACGGCACAACATCACCGTCACGACGTCCGACGGCCGTGTCAAACACAGCGAAAGCGCCATTAGCCGATGGCTCAACATCTCCTTTAAATGGGAGGACAAAACCCCCGAGCAAAAACTCGGCACAGTCCTTAAATGGTTTACCGGCATCGCGGTGTTTATCGTCTTTTTGGCCGTCTTGTTTAAAGACGCTCTGTTTGGTCCGCGTTCGGTATTTACCTATATCCTGGGCAACGACTGGCAGCACGGTCTCAACATATTCGCGCTCACCGCTTCGATCATGTACGCCTGTGTGGCCCTCACGGTGTGCGCAATCGCGCAGGCGCTTCTTCGCATGTTGTCCAATGTGCTTGGAGCGCGCGGCGAGACGATATGCCGGCTTCTCTCGAGCCTGACAAAATACGGAACTCTCATCGCTATGCTCTATTGGTGCCTCGGCGTTTTGGGTGTCGATACCGCAACGCTTTTAGCCTCGGCAGGTATCATCACGCTCGCCGTCTCCTTTGGAGCCAAAGACCTCATCACGGATATCTTATGCGGGCTCTTTATTATCTTTGAAGGCGAGTTCCGCGTTGGAGACGTCATCTCGGTTGGCGGCAATACCGGCACCGTTATGGAGATTGGTGTGCGAACCACAAAGATCAATGACGGCAACGGCAATGTCCTGCTCCTACGCAACAGCTCGATTTCGAATGTCACCAACATGACAAAACTTAATTCTTACGCCAGCATAGATATCACCATCCCGGTGGGAGAATCTCTACCCTATGTCGAAAAGGTGCTTAAAGACGAGCTCAAAAGCGTGCATGACCGCGTTCCCGCCATTATCGATGGCCCCTTCTACAAGGGCGTGGTCGACCTTAGCAGCACCGCTATGACCATTCGCGTTGTCGCCACCTGCAAGGAGACCGATCGCGGCAGCGTCATGCGTTCTTTGCGCCGTGAGGTAAAGCTCATGCTTTCCCGCCGCGACATCGCCCCCTATCAACTCGTTTTCGATCATTGCGATGTCGACGAGCCCGCTCCGAGGGAAGCTACCGCCGAAGAACTCGCCGAAGCGGATGAGTTTAACGAAGAACAGAAACTCGCCTCGCAAGACCTTGGTAACGAACCTACCAATCAGTAATTCATGGCACCGGGCAAAACCCGCACGGCGCCATTAAGGCTCAAGGGAAAGGAACTGAACATGAGCAACAACCGTAAAGTCCTAAAGGTCATGTCCATCATCTATCTATTGGGAGGTATTTTTAACATCGCCGTGGGCGCGTTGGCACTCACTGCAGCTTCGGGCGACGCCAGCGGCGATCTCTCGGTTTACAGCGTTGTCATCATCGTGATGGGCATCGTCGAAATCATCGCTGCCGTGCTGGGCATCCGCGCCTCAAATAACCCCAGCAAGATTGGTGTCGTTTGGGTCTGGGCTATCATTTGCCTGGTTTGCGCCGTTGTGAGCCTGCTGCTTTCCGAGCCCTTCTTGGGCGGAGTCGGCACCAGCGCCACCGATGTCACCGCCGTGGTCGTAAGTGCCGTGTACTTCGTTTTCGCCAACCGCGTTAAAAAGGAAAGCCAGGAGCGCCTGGTCTAGGGTATCTGACCCGCCTGCACAGAGCACCGTATATGAAAGCCGCCCTCCGTTTCTCGAGCAAACAAGAAACGGAGGGCGGCTTGCTGTGGATAGTCTTTGCATTCATTCGATTGCCACGGCACGGCATAATCGACAGCATAACGCCAGACAACCGAGCCGACAGCGGCAAGCGCGTCAACGGATGTGCTAGCGAGTAGCAGACCCGTTGGTACAGCCCACCATGCGAATCAAGTAGTTCTCTACGACGTGATAAGCTTGGGACTTTTCATCTTTAAGGGAAACTAAACACACCGGAACCGTCAGGGCCCCTTCGCCCACAATGGGAACAATCTCAAACCCACTAGCGACCTGACCGGGAACGGGAAGAATGGCATTTAAGAAATAGCCGCGCTCGGCCGTCAAAAACGCCCCAACTTGAGCGGGGCTATCGATAACGCGCGTCTCACCTAGGACATCGCGGCTTTTGTACTGCCAAAAAATCGAGTTGTTAAAGCTATCGAACGCAGTCGACTGTCCCACCGGATAGGAGCTCAGATCAGCCACAGTCACAAAGGGCCTCTTGCCGAGCGGATGGTCGGCGGCGACGAAAATACCCGTGGGCAGGGTTCCCAGCTGCTCGCAGTCATCATTAGTATTGTCATATGTACCCACCGTAAGCAAGGCATCGAGGTCGCCCTGCTCGAGCTCCTGCTGGGCAACTCCGGGATGCACAGTGCAAAACTTCACCCGCACGCGCACACCACGCATGATAAGCGCAGATAGCCCCTTATATAGCTTATCCTCGTTATCGAATGCGGGGGCGCACAGGCCAATCGAGAGTTCCGGCATCGCTTGAGGACCAGAGGCCGACGAGACGGTCAGGTCGCATCCAGACGGGTCAAAGTTTTCAACCTCACGATATGCTTCGACGGCGGGGCGAGCCTTGGCATAAAAGCTGCGACCGGCCTGAGTCGGCCTGACACCGCTACTCCCACGCTCAAAAAACTGAACGTTAAAAAACTGCTCGAGCTCGCTAATTGACTTGGAAATGGCCTGAACAGTCACGTGGTGCTGGTGCGCCGCAGCAGTAAAACTCTTCGTCTCGAATACGGCGACAAAATAGCCGACCTGCTTGATATTCACCATTCGCCCCTAAAAAATGCACAGTTTAATCCAGTTAAACAAAAAGCTAGCACAGCGCAAGTGCCACCCCTGTCGCGAGCGGAGCGTTCAACTATTAGATGAACGTGCACAGCACCTTGTTGAATTACAATATGCTTCGCGACATGCGTCATGCGTGCGCATCAAATACGTCATGTCCACTTCGAAAGGACCAGCCATGAGCAACGCCTGTAAATTACTCAAAATCCTATCGTTCCTCTTCTTTGTCGTCGGCATTCTAAGCGCAGGCATGGGTGCTACAGCGCTCTTTGCAGGCAGCGCGGCAGGCGATATCACGAGCGTCATGATCGTCTCTTGCGTCGTCGTCATCGTATTGGGCGTCGTCGAAATTGTGACCGCTGTCTTTGGCATCCGCGCGGCAAATAATCCCGCCAAGGCTGGCGTTGTCTGGATCTGGTCCATCGTCTGCCTAGCATGTTCGGTCATCAGTCTGCTCCTCTCCCTGCCCCTCTTGGGTGGGACCGGCTCAAGCATCCCCGATTTTACCGGCCTGATTGTCAGCATTATCTACTTTGTACTCGCCAACCGCGTCAAGAAAGAGGGCATGGACCGTTTGAGCTAAGCCGCATCCGTGTCAATCGCTCAGCGACTCTGGTATATACGCCAATAAAAAGGGCCGATCGCGCATCTCCGCGGTCGGCCCTTTACGTTTGCCCAGATAAACCTACCAAAATAAACCTGTCCCTTTTTGGCAGGTTGTTAGCTGTGGCGGTACTCGGCGATGATGAAGTCGATATCGGTCTGGAGCGTGTCCAAATTTGCCAGGCGCTCTTTGTCGGAAGGGCGCGTACGGTAGTAGTAGGGCGTCATCTGAAACACCGCCTCGATGTCGGCCTGCGTCTGAAGCGTAATATTCGCAGATACCCGCTGCGTTCCGACCAGCTCGAGCTCAGTGGTCTGCGGCAGCTTCTCGTCGTTAAGGTACGGTGTATCGTAGAGCACTTCCTTAAGCCCAAAGAGATGACGGGCACCTGGCACGACGGTGTAGAGCGAGCCCTCGGGCGCCAGCACGCGGGCAAACTCGCGCTCGTTAAAGGGAGCGAAGAGCTCGGTCACCATATCGAAGGCGCCATCGGCCACGGGGATGTCCTTCATGTTGGCCACGAAGTAGGTCGCATCGCCGCGCTTGGCGGCAAGGCGCACCATCTCTTTGCCCAAATCGAACCCGTAAGCGTCCACGCCCGGCACCGCGCCCATGGCACTGGTGTAGTAGCCCTCGCCGCAGCAAATATCGAGCAAGGTCATGGGGCCGTTCGCAGACGTGGCACGTCCAGACACCCGCTCGCGCACCAGCTCAACCATCGCATCGCGCAACGGCGCATAGTAGCCGCGGTTCAGAAAGTCACGTCGGCTGCGCGCCTGCGACTTGGGATCGCCCATGGAATCGCCGCTCTTGGACGAGCGTAGGAGGTATAGATAGCCCTCGCGCGCACGGTCAAACCGGTGTCCGCCCGCGCATGCAGCACCGCGCTCATTGTCCGCCAACGGCTCATGGCAAACGGGACACAACAACATGGCAACTCCTTAGCGCGAACAACACAACGCCCACCATTGTCGCACGCCTTCCCCACCTAGTCATTGGGGACGTTCTTAAACGACTATTCAAAAGGGACACTCTTGCGTCACTTGGGGACACTCCTTTTGGTCGGTGCCAAAGAGTGTCCCCAACGACTAGTCGTTTAAGAACGTCCCCAACGACTATAAGAACGTCCCCAATGACTAGGCGATTAGGAGTATCATCATCTGCGCAAATAAGCACGAAAGAGCATGTTAGAGATTGAGAGCGTATGGCTGATACCGCATCTAAGCACATTAACATGACCACCGGCTCGCTGTGGCGCAATATTCCCCTATTCGCCTTCCCCGTGGCCGCCACGAGCATCTTGGAGCAGCTGTCGAACCTCATCGCCACGGTCATCATCGGTAACTTCTCGGGCGACCAGGGAACCCTCGCCATGGCGGCGGTCGGCTCCAATGTTCCGCTTACCAGTCTTATGCTCAATCTGTTTATTGGCATGTCGCTTGGCTCCAACGTGGTCATCGCCAACGCTATCGGCCGCAACGATCAGAACATGGTCAAACGCGCCGTCCATACCTCAATTTTAATGGCGCTCGTGGGCTTTGTCGTCATCGCGCTGGGCGAGATCTTTGCCGAGCCCATGCTCGACGCGCTCAATGTTCCCGCCGAAACCATGCCGCTCGCTTCGCTCTACCTGCGCATCTTTTTGCTCAGCCTGCCCTCGATCTTGCTCTACAACTTTGAGGCCGCGATTTTCCGCTCCGTCGGCATCACCCGCATGCCGCTGCAGGCGCTTGCTGTGTCCACCGTCCTCAACATTGGCCTGGACCTCATCTTTGTCCCCATACTCCACTGGGGCGTCGCGGGCGTCGCCATCGCCACCGCCATCGCCTACACCGTCAGCGCCGCTACACTCTTTATCCGCCTGCTCAAGACCGACTCCGTCGTCCGCGTCACCCCACGCGACCTGGCTATCGACCCCGTCGCCCTCAAGCGCATCGTCAAGATCGGCCTGCCCGCCGGCATCCAAAGCGCCGTCTTTGCCGTCGCCAACATCATCATCCAATCCGCCATCAATAGCCTGGGCACCGAAGTCATGGCGGCCTCGAGCGCCGCCATGAGCCTGGAGTACGTGTGCTACAACCTGCTCAACAGCTTTAGCCAGGCTTGCACCACCTTTGTGGGACAAAACCACGGTGCCCGCCAGATCGACCGCTGCACCAAAACGCTCAAGGTCTGCCTGGTCGAAGGCGGTATCGTCGCACTCACCACAATTATCGTTATTGTCGGCCTGGGGCGTGAGATCTTGTCGCTGTTCAACAGTGATCCCAACATCGTCTCGATCGGCTATATCCGCGTGTGCTCGATCTTCCCGGCGTACGCCTTTAGCATGTTCTACGAAAACATGTCCGGCTACCTGCGCGGCTTTGGTATCTCGCTCACGCCCGCCCTCATCACCATGATCTGCGTCTGCGGCATCCGCTTCTATTGGGTGTTCTGCGTGTTCCCGCACTTCCGCACCTTTGCGAACATCATGATGGTCTACCCCATCAGCCTGGGCACCACGGCGTTCTTTATGGTCGTAGCGGTACTACTTTGCCACCCGGCACGCACCTATCGCGCCACCCAAGCCAAAGCGACAGCCCGCTAAACACCGCACTCAACGCCACGCCAGTCATTAATTAACAATATGCGAGCTCATATAGTCGATAAAGCGCCTCGTGGCGATAGGCATGGTGTCCCAGCTGCGCCAGGCCGCCACTACGTCGCGCGAGGGGGCGTGCACGATGGGACGTACGCGAATATCGGCACGCATGCCCTCCAAAGTACGACGGTAGAGCATACTCACGCCTAGGCCCTCCTCCACCATCGCCATGATGGTGTAGTCGTCGGTGACCTCGCTCGTCACGTGCGGCGACAGGCCATGCGCCGCGAATGCATCGAGCACCAGGCTCTGTTCGCCCTCATCCAGAAGCACAAACGGCTCGGAAGCCAGGTCGGCGAGCGTCACCTTTTCCTTTGCCGCCAGCGGATGCGCGGCCGGCAGCAATGCCACCAACTCGTCGTGATAGACCACGCGCTTCTCGAGCCCCGCGGTAAACCCGCGTGCCGTAAAGCAAAAATCGACCACGCCATCGTGCACCCACTGGGCGTTGCGCGTGTAATCGCCCTGCTTGAGGGTAAAGTGCACGCCCGGGTGCAGGGCTCCAAAGTCGCGAATCACGCGCGGCAACACGGTTCGGCTCACGTTGGTAAACGTCGCAATGCGAATATCGGTCGACGAAAGCCCCAGCAGCTCCTGGCGCTTGCCCTCAAGCTCAGCCTCGGCAGTTACGATCTGTCGCAGATACGGCAGATACTGCTTGCCATCGCGCGTAAGCGACACACCCCGCTTACCGCGCTCGATAAGCGTGGTACCCAGCTCACGCTCGAGCGCCCTGACGGCCTGGTTCACCGCACTTTGCGTATAGCCCAGCTCGTCCGCCGCGCCCTTAAGACTGCCGCGATCGACTACCATACAAACAATCTGATACCGCGATGCCATCGTGCCTCAACATCGATGTAGCTATAAAACGTTTTGCCAGGGCTTTTTCTGCCAACATTAGTATTTCTTAATCATACTGAAGATACATTCGCTTTACTACATCCACATCTGGGAGCAGAATCCTTGTTACGAAACCGTTCCGTAACAAAAGGAGTCCCATGGATCGCAAAAAAGCAATCGCGCTCTCATTTTCCGTTCCCGTCGCATGGGGCTTTTCGTATCCCCTCATGAAGATTGGCATGGACAGCATGAACGCCACGAGCATCGTCGCGCTACGCTGCATCATCGCCTTTGCGGCCTGCCTGTTGCTCTTCCACAAGCGCGCGCTCCGCATCAACCGCGACCTTATGGTCCGTGCCGCCATCATCGGCGCCATCATGGCAACCGAGCTCACCTGCATGTGTCTGGGCTCCAGCCTCACCTCTGCCTCCACTGCCGGCTTTTTGCAGAGCCTGACGGTCGTGATCGTGCCGTTTGCCAACGCCGCCCTGCTGCGTCGCGCCCCCGAGCGCAAAGTACTCATCGGCACCGCCATCGTCACCTGCGGTATGTTGCTGCTCTCGGGCGCCGACTTCACCAGCCTGAACCCGGGCGCGATCATCATGCTGCTCTCCGCCTTTGTCTACGCCGGACACATCATTGTGGCGAAGCGCTTTGTCGAAGATGTCGACCCGCTGGCTCTGGGCGTTTGGCAGCTGGGCTTTGGCGGTTTGTTCTCGGGCATCGCGGCATTCACCTTTGGCGGTTTCACGCTTCCCGGCACGCCGGGCGAGGTCGTAGTCGTCGTCGCGCTCGCACTCATCTGCTCTGCCTACGGCTTTATCACCCAAACGCTCGTGCAGCCCCACGTGCCCGCCGAGACCACCGGCTTCGCTTTCTCGCTCGAGCCGGTCTGCTCCGCTGTCTTCTCGTTCTTCCTGGTCGGCGAGGTCCTGAG
>CABSMK010000037.1 GCA_902478825.1 uncultured Collinsella sp. | reverse complement strand
ATGTGTATAAGAGACAGCGCCTTAACCGTGCCCGGTGCCGGATCGTAGCCGGCGTGCACCAGGCCGCCGTTGGCCTTCGACGCGCCCAGCGCAATATCGTTAGCCGCCTCGACCACGCAAATGGACAGTTCAAATCGCGCGAGCTGCCGCGCGATGGCGCATCCCGTGATGCCCGCGCCGACAATCGCGATATCAAACGTTTCTGTCACAGTGCCTCCCAGACGAGTTGACAGGCTGTCAATAAGAACATCCTACGGTCTACACACCCCCAGTGCGGCGGCAATGCGGCGAACAGCCCCGCAACACCCGCCAACGGCAGGCGAGGGGAGACTCTGTAACGTCGATAACCTCGTCTGCCGACAACTACGGCAACCGTTCGTCTCGATCTGTAACAGTTAGACGAGGATTTGGGTTCCAGATGCTACAGTACTGACTTGAAAGAACGACAAAAACGAACACACTGCTTACCTGCGGGTTTAAGTACGGCAACAACGGCACAAGCGCGTAAAAACGGGTTAGCACACGCACTTGGGATAATTTGGGGATATGAAAGCCACGCGGGCGTGCACCCCGAATATCCCAATTTATTAACTCAAAGATCACCATGTCACCCAGGGTCGTGATGTCGTCGGTCAGCTCGTAGCTCCTCCCAGTCATCCCTCTTCCTCCATTCCTATGCGGTCTCATCTGTGTTCCAGCCCATCAGGTCGTTGAGCGGACAACCAAGAACCTGCGAGATAGCCAAGAGTTTGTCGGCTCCAGGAATGTAATCGCCGCTCTCGTACTTCGCGAAAATGCTGACGTTCACTCCGAGCTTGGAAGCGACCTCAGCCTGAGAAAGGTCAGCTCGAGCGCGTACGGCGCGGATATTCCCCGCCAGCTCCTTACTGAAATCCATTCGTTTCTCCTTAGAGACGTTTTCTGTCTGTTGAATTTAATGACGAACAGTCCTATGTCCCCGTCAATCAAATAAGCAACATTTTTTTGCGTAAAGACATTTTTTTGTTTACTATTCACTTAACGTAAAGAAAGGAGTGAGGATGAACCTTCGTCTAAGAGAGCGCCGAGAAGCCCTGGGGCTAAACCAAAAGGAGCTTGCACAAAAAGTCGGCAAGTCATTCCGAACTATTCAGTCTTGGGAGCGCGAGGAGAGCTATCCGAACGCAGAGCTCGTAGGTGCGCTCTGCGAAGTATTCAAAACCGACCCCAACGACCTGCTCGGATGGTACGAGGAACATCCCGAGGGCAAGCCGACGGCGCCGGTAGGCGCGGAGGGCGAGCTGATCACTTGCTACCGGCAGAGCACCGAGAAGAGGCGCTCGAAGATCCTGGAGACGGCACGCGACCAGGTCGAGTTGTCCAAAGCTCAGGTTGCGGCGCCTGAAGGCGAAGGGCTGGAAGCGGATTAAGTAAGGTCCGCGTAGGCATTCAAAGGAACCACCTGCGAGATTGGCAGATAACATGGGAATGTACGATTCAACTCGCCGACCTGCGGTTCGCCGCCGAGGAAAAGACGAGGGAGGCTTCGCCGAGAAGGCAAAGGACACGTTTGACCTCGCATCCAAGGGCGCGGGGCTCGTCCCCATATTCGCCAGCGCCATCGGCACGCTCGCAAAGCTGTTCGGAGCCTAGGCAGGCTGCCACGAATCAAATCGTTGGCAAACTCAAGGCTTTATCTGTCATTTGACTAGGCGCAAGAGGTCGAATCCACAGAATTACCTCGATTTCTTCACCATCATTGTAACTAATTGATTACACTTCTAGCTAAGGAGAGGGATGGACAACATAGGGCTCTTCCTTCATTTTATGAAGGAAATCGTGGACAAGAACAACTTCATCCTCGTGGAACGCGAGGCAAGTCTGGAGTTCATGGCGGGCATGGGAATCACCATGGACGAGCTCAAAAGCGTGATCTTATCGCTCACGCCAAGAGATTGTTTTGATGGACCCGAGGCGGACCGCGACTCGCGATACCCGGGATGGGTAGTTGCCGAATTCTCACCCAAGGCATTCGGCAAGACGCTGTACCTAAAGATGTCCATAAAACGCGAGGCCGAGCGATGCAAATGCCTCTCTGTAAAGTTGTACCGGGATAGATCGGAGGTCCCGAGATGAGCGAGATGAAGAGCACTTTCAGCACCTATTGCATTGAATGCGACCAGGAAGTCGAGGCACGCGTAGAGCGTCGTACCGAGACGATGCGCATCAGAAAACAGGATATTACGTATGAGGCCACGGTCGCGGTATGCCCCGTCTGTGGAGCGGTTATTGCGGACGCACGCATAGAAAGCGAGAACCTCGCAGCCGCCTATGCCGCTTATCGCGCCGCCAATCACTTACTTTCCCCCGAGGAAATCAAGGCCGTCCGCGAACGCTACGGCCTGTCGTTGAGAGATTTCAGCCGCTTCCTTGGCTTCGGTGAGCAAACTGTGGCTCGATATGAGTCTGGCGCGCTGCAGGACGAGGCTCACGATGGAATGATCAGGCTGGCAGCAAGCCCCGCTGGCGCCCTGTCACTTTTAAACGTAAAGAGAGACCAACTGTCTGAGAAGATCATCAGCGCCGTCGAAAACTTTGTCGACTCCCAGGCTCCGGATCGCTTCAGCACTTTAGATTTTAGCTGGCCGCCACTTGAGGCATACTCGCCGTCGAGGACGAACGGATACCGACCGTTCGACTGGTCGCGCGTGTGTGGCGCCGTTGTCATTCTTGCCCACCGCTGCAAGAGGCTCTATAAGACCAAACTGCAGAAGGCCATGTTCTTTCTCGACTACTACTGCTATGGCATGACGAGCACCTCCCTCACGGGAATCGAATACGCGCATGCCGACTATGGCCCCGTCATAAACGATAAGGACACTTTGCTCTATGCCCTGCAGCAACGGGGCAAGATAGAGCTTGTCCCCAACGGCTGGGGCGAAATCGTAAAACCACTCGTCGAACCAGAGGAAACGTTTGACGAAAAGGAACTCGAGTACATCGATCTTGTAGCCAGATTCGTCGACACGTTTGACACCGCAAGCGAGATATCAGAGTTCTCCCATGAGCTATCGGCATGGAAGGAAACGGGGAGCGGCAAGGTCATCGACTATCCAAAATATGCAGCGGAGGTCGTAGACGCTGTTGACACCAGGATGGCAGTCTAAAGGATCCCTGAAGGAACAGAGCAGGTCCCAGCAAAAGGCCAGTTATTGCAGATGACGCAACAACTGTCCAAGACATAAAGAAACCCCACCGCGCACGACCGGAACCTTGGCGCGGTGGGGTGACAACAAGGATGCCGGAGTAATACGGAGATAGCTCCGGGCAACCTAGGGACATTATATGACGCGCAAGCAGAGGCGCCGCGCGGCAGGCTCCGAGTGGCTAGCAGATCGCGGGGACGGACTGCCCATGAACCGAGGGATGTGCAATCATAGATGGAAGAAGTGGTGCGCAGCCGAGGGTATCGAACACATCCCGTGGTCGAACCTTCGCAACTCGTGGCGAACCATCTGCGAGATGGAGCTGCACATGCCCTGGAACCTCATGGAAATGTTCATGGGACACTCCCTGCCGGGCGTGTCGGGGCGACATTATATTCGTCCCTCCCGTGAGCAGGTGGCGCGTTCCGTTTGCGACACAGTTGGGATAAATTGGGATATTTCCCAACAAACCAGCAGGTAAAATGGGCGCGGTTAATAGTGGCAGATTTAGATGAACCAATCAGTCGATTTCGAATGTCTAAATCTGTAACAGTTAGACCTGTTTATGCTGAGTCTCTGTTACAGATTGAGACATTCGGTCCGGAAGTTTTCCTTTGTCTCAATCTGTAACAGTTAGCTGATGATTTGGGTTGTAGATGTTACAGATCAAGACAAACCTTCCGGCGGATTTTGAATGTCTCGCTCTGTAACAGTTAGACAAGGATTTGGGTTCCAGATGTTACAGATTGAGACGTTAGTCTGGTGGGTCCTCTGTTTGTCTCGTTCTGTAACATCTGGACCCGTTTAAGCTTAGTAACTGTTACAGATTGAGACATTTGCCATGCGGGTCCTCCGTTTGTCTCGATCTGTAACATCTAGACCCGGATTCCGCTCCCAGCTGTTACAGATTGAGATGTTTGTGTCCGCGCCAGCCCCGTACCCAGCCGTAGTCCCATATAAACAAACCCCGTGGTAAACTTGACCGGACTGTTAATATTCCGAAAGGTACCCGTAATGTCCAAGTACATCTCCGAGCTCATGTCGCCGCAGCTTATGGGCGTCGTCTATGCCTTCGTTGGCTTTATCATCGCCCTGTATGTGCTGTCGGTCGTCTTTGTGTTCATCGACGCTCGCCGCCGCGGCGCCAGCGCCTACGTGGCATGGGGCATCATCGCCCTCATCCCGTTTGTTGGCCTCATCGCCTACCTGGTCCTGCGCCCGCACTCCTACGCGGCCGACCGCGAGGAGCAGGAGCTGGACATGGCCCTGCGCGAGCGCCAGCTTGCCCAGTACGGCACCTGCCCGCAGTGCGGCGCGCCCATCGAGAAGGACTTCGTCGTCTGCCCGGTGTGCGACACCCAGGTTCGCAACGTCTGCCCCAGCTGCCATCGCCCGCTCGATGCGCACTGGAAGGTCTGTCCCTACTGCCGAACTCGCATCCAGTAACGCATCCATCGCCGGGCCGGCCGCAAGCCGCGGGCGCTGCGCGTCCCGCACAAGCCGCACGTGCAACCCGCCCCTACACGATGAAGCATGCGTAGAAAATCGCCCGCCGTGCCATTAAGGTGCGGCGGGCGCTTGTATACCAAGGCAACCTGCCTATAATGATGCAAGTCAAAAACGCCGAGCGCATCGCACGCACTTGCATCAGGCATCCGAGAGGAGAAAACATACCCATGAAGGCACTCTACAATGACGGTTCGGTGGCTGAGCTCCCGCAGGACGAGGTCACGCACGTCATCCGCCACTCCGCCGCGCACATCATGGCGCAGGCCATCAAGCGTCTCTATCCCGAGGCCGACTTTGCTTACGGTCCCGCGACCGACAACGGTTTTTACTACGACGTCGACCTGCCCGAGGGCGTCAAGATCAGCGAGGACGACTTCCCCGCGATCGAGGCCGAGATGAAAAAGATCGTCAAGGAGAACCTCAAGTTCACCGTGTACGAGAAGCCCCGCGCCGAGGCCATCGCCCTTATGGAGGAGCGCGGCGAGAAGTACAAGGTCGAGCACATCGGCGACCTGGACGACGACGCCCGCATCACCTTCTACCAGCAGGGCGACTACATCGACATGTGCGTCGGCCCTCACATCTGCTACACCAAGGCGCTGAAGGCCTTTAAGCTCACCGGCGTCTCGGGCGCCTACTGGAAGGGCGACAAGGACAACAAGATGCTCACCCGCATCAACGGCGTCGCCTTTGCCACCAAGGAAGAGCTCGACGAGCACATGCACATGCTGGAGGAGGCCAAGAAGCGCGACCACCGCAAGATCGGCCGCGAGATGGACCTCTTTATGATGCGCGACGAGGCCCCCGGCTTCCCGTTCTTCCTGCCCAACGGCATGATCCTTAAGAACACGCTGCTGGACTACTGGCGCGAGATCCACCACAAGGCCGGCTACGTGGAGATCTCCACGCCGCTCATCATGAACAAGCAGCTGTGGAAGACCTCGGGCCACTGGGACCACTACAAGGACAACATGTACTCCACCGTCATCGACGACGAAGAGTACTGCATTAAGCCCATGAACTGCCCGGGCGGCGTGCTTGTGTACGCCTCCAAGCCGCACTCTTACCGCGAGCTGCCCATCCGTGCCGGCGAGATTGGCCTGGTACACCGCCACGAGCTGCGCGGCGCCCTGCACGGCCTGTTCCGCGTGCGCTGCTTTAACCAGGACGACGCCCACCTGTTTGTGCGTCCCGACCAGCTGACCGACGAGATCGTGGGCGTGGTCAACCTCATCGACTCCGTGTACCAAAAGTTTGGCTTTAAGTACCACGTTGAGCTTTCCACCCGCCCCGAGGACTCCATGGGTTCGGACGAGGACTGGGCGCGCGCCGAGGAGGGCCTGCGCACCGCTCTGGAGCAGCTGCACATGGACTACGAGGTCAACGAGGGCGACGGCGCCTTCTACGGCCCCAAGATCGACTTCCACCTGGAGGATTCGCTCGGTCGTACCTGGCAGTGCGGCACCGTCCAGCTCGACTTCCAGATGCCGCTCAACTTTGACCTGGAGTACGTGGACGCCGACGGCACCAAGAAGCGCCCCATCATGCTGCATCGCGTGTGCTTTGGCTCCATCGAGCGCTTCATCGGCATCCTGATTGAGCACTTTGCGGGCAAGTTCCCCACCTGGTTGGCCCCCGTGCAGGTCAAGGCACTTCCGGTTTCCGAGAAGAGCCGCGATTACGCCCACGAGGTGTGCGCCAAGCTGGAGGAGGCCGGCATTCGCGTGGTCTGCGACGACCGCGACGAGAAGATCGGCTACAAGATCCGCGAGGCCCGCAGCATCGACCGCGTGCCCTACATGCTCATCCTGGGCGAGAAGGAGGTCGAGGCCGGCAACATCTCCGTCCGCGATCGTTCCAACGAGACCGTTCAGATGAGCGTTGACAAGTTTGTGGCCAAGGTGCTCGAGGAGATCAAGACTCGCGCCTAGCACAAACAATACAAGAATTAACAAAGGCGATCGTCCTCGCGGGCGGTCGCCTTTTTGTTGTCGTTAGAAGAAAAGCCGCTGGTTAGAGCGGCTTTTTTGTTGTGCAAAAAGGTACAGGTTTTTGTAGAGGGGTATGGAGATGCACCTACTGGCTGTACATTTTGCGTAATCTGGGCAAACGCTAATTAATTGCTCGTATAATGTCCTCTGTCGAAAGATACAAAAACCTGTACTTTTGCGACTGCGCCTAGCTGCGAGCGAGAAGCCTGTTCTAAACGCCCTGCATTTGCGTGCATCGCAAAGCCAAAAGAGGGGGCGAGAACATGGAGCAGACGGCACGGCGCCAAGAGCAGCTGCCGGGCGCATTTAACGGTGCCACCACCAACAGCCAGCACGGCCGCGTCCGCTGGTATTTGGTTCACACCCCCCATGGAAAAGAGCGCGAGACCTGCGAAAAGGTCCGCCGCATTATCCCGCACAGCCTTATGCAGGATGCTTTTGTGATGCAAAAGGAGTTCTGGTTTAAGCGGGACGGCGCTTGGTCGCTCCAAACCAAACCCATGTACAAGGAATATTTCTTCGTCGCCACGCACGATGCCGCCGCGCTCGATAGGGCTTTGGCCCAGTTGAGCTTTGGCTGTCGCATCGCCGGTAGTAGGGAGCGGGCGTACATGCCCATGCCGGACGATGCGCAGGATTGGTACCGCAGTGTGCTGGACGACGACGGCGTGGTGCGCAACAGCGTAGCGCGCATAGAAGACGGCGTACTGCATATAGAACAGGGTCCCTTGGTGGGGCAAGAGGCCCGTGTTAAAAAGATCGACCGTCATAAGCGCTGGTGCCTGGTAGACGTGGGCGAGGGTGACTCCGCTTTTAGGGAGCTGCTTGCGCTGGACGTTCCCAGCAAAACGTAAGGGAGACGTTGCACCAGCGATTTATTTGGTTTTTTGGATTCATAGATGGGGGGGGGTTCCTGGGGACAGGAACGTGAGTTTTATTGTGGCTGCTAAGGAAATGACAGAGAGCTGTACATCAATGGGGGATGCACTGGCTTTCGATCGGATAAAGCCGAGCGGTACGCTTGGCTATCGTTTTGTTAAGAGGCTGTTTGACCTTGTGTTCAGTCTTTTGATGAGTGTTCTACTGCTTATTCCTATTGCTGTTGTGTGTGCACTAATTAGCCTTGAATCGCCCGGCAGTCCTATGTATGCGCAAGAGCGTGTTGGTAAGGGCGGAAAGACAATCAGGATTTTTAAGCTTCGCAGCATGGTCGCCGATGCTGGCAACGTGCAGAAGTATCTGAGCCCTGAGCAGCTGCATCAGTGGGAAGTCGAGCGCAAGGTCGACGATGACCCCCGCATTACCAAGGTTGGTCTATTCATTCGCAAATGCTCTATCGACGAGATGCCTCAGTTTCTCAATGTGCTAAACGGCGACCTTTCTGTTATTGGGCCTCGCCCCATTACAAGGGATGAGCTTGAACAGCATTTTACGGATGAGGAGAAGGCCGAACTGCTTTCTGTTCAGCCTGGCATTACTGGGCTTTGGCAAGCAACGGATCGAAATGAAGCGACGTTCGAGAGCGGCTTGCGACAAAAGATTGAACTTCGTTACGTTCAAAACCGCTGTTTTCGCATGGACTGGAAATGCTTCACGGGCACCTTTGGTGCAATGTTCGGCAAGGAGAGGACGGGTCGTTAAATGCAGACAACTGATACTTGTTCTTACAGTGTATTGATGAGCATTTACAAAAAAGAAAAACCCGCCTTTCTGATTCAGGCTTTAGACAGCATGCTAAATCAAACGGTTTCTCCTTCTGAAATCGTCATGGTCAAGGATGGTCCGCTTACACGCGAGCTTGAAGACGTTCTTTCAGATTATGACTCTGAGCACCCAGGTCTCTTTAAATTTATTTCCTATGATGAAAATCATGGGCTGGGCTATGCCTTGCGTCAAGGTATGCTCGCTTGCTCTAATGAAATCGTTGCACGTATGGATACAGACGATGTAGCTCGTTCTGACCGTATGGAAAAGCAGCTTGCCGCTATTAATAGAGGACTTGATATGGTCGGGAGCGACGTTGTTGAATTCGTTGAATCACCCGATAAGCCCATCGCTTCTACTGATCTTCCCAAGGGTATGGATGCCATCTCCATCTACTCAAAAAGACGCAATCCCTTTCGCCACCCTCCGATGACATTTAGAAAGTCGAGGGTTATGGAGGCTGGTAACTACAGTTCTGATTTTCTATATTTCGAGGACTGGGATCTTTTTAATAGGATGCTCGCATGCGGCTGCAAGGCGGATAACCTAGGTGAACCGCTTGTGGCGATGCGCGTAAGCGAAGATTTTTATGCCCGTAGAGGAGGGATTCGCTACCTTAAATATGCCAAGGCTTTTAAAAAGGCACAGGTTGACCGTGGGTATTTCACCAAGCGAGATTATTTTTGTTCCTATTACCCGCATGCAGTTGTTTGTTTGATGCCCAACTCGTTGCGCTCTTTCGTTTATCGTGTCGTACTCCGACGTAAGGGTGATAGGGTTGAGTAAGATTGTATGCAAAGTCCCTGCGCCGATTTCTTATTCGACTGGTAAACGTGTGCTCTGCTATGCGGAGGCATGGGGCCAAGGCGGGATCGAGACTTTTCTCATGGAGCTCTTTCGCCGGCTGCAAGGAAATGGCGTTTCTTTTTCGCTGTACTCATGCTGGGACTGGAATGACTCATTTGACGATGAGCTTGCTAAGTTGGGAATCGATCGTTATACGGTTTTCTCTGGTTATAAACCTGGACAGCTTAAGAGGCTCTGCGATGGATCCAAGGGATTTGCTGAACTGGCAAATGCCATGAGTCCAGATGCGGTCTATATCAACACCATGAACGGCATGGGGTTCCTCTACTCCGAGGTTGCAATGAAGTGCTGTGTTCCCGTGCGCGTTGTCCATTCTCATAACTCGGCCTTTGGATCTGGACAAGCAGCGGCTAAGGCGGTTATGCATGCCTTTGGAAAAACCGTTCTCAGCGGCAGCGCTACCGCTTGCCTTGCCTGTTCGAGTGATGCTGGTCGTTATCTTTTCGGCAATCGCCCATTCGAGGTCGTTAACAATGGGATTGATACTGAGCGCTTTAGATTCGATGCTGCAGCTCGTGCTGAGATTCGCGAAAGCTTCGATATTCCACAGAATGCGTTCTTATTTGGAAACGTCGGACGTATCGCTGAGGTGAAGAATCCCTTCTTTCAGATTAGGGTTTTCGCTGAGATTCTAAAGCGTGAGCCAAATTCTTATTACCTGATGGTGGGCGAGGGGGATTTGCGTCCGCAGGTCGAAGAATTGGTTGACGAGCTGGCCATTAGAGAAAAAGTCATTATGCCGGGATATCTTCCCGATCCGGCTCCCGTCTACTCGGCCCTTGATTGTTTTCTTATGCCATCGCTATTTGAGGGACTTGCGATTGTGCGTATTGAGGCTCAATGCTCAGGCTGCACCATTGTATGCTCGGAGGCTTTGCCTTCGGAGGCTCATGTGACGGATGTCGAAGCCTCACTACCGCTCTCTGCCGGTGAGCCTGCCTGGGCGGATAGGGCTGTTGAGATGGTTCGAATGTCGATGGATAGGGATATCTACGCCGCACTTGTTCGCAGTGCGGGTTTTGATGCAGACCACTGCGCGTCTATTGTCCGAAAGCATTTGTTGGATAGGGTTAGTTGTGATTAAAGTTCTTCAGATAGTGCCTTCGCTTGCATCGGATTCAGGCGTGACCCGCTTTGTTCTCAACATGAATCGATATATCGATAGGGACCGTTTCCATTTTGATTTTTTTCATCATTCGTCTGAATCGGGTCGACTTATTTTTCCCAACAGTCTTGACGATGAATTGAAGGGAGAAGGTTCTTCAGTATACGTTGTCTCGCATGGTAAAACGTCACCCTTTGAGTTTGCTCGCGAGGCGACCGATGTTCTAGGAAAAGTTGCAAGTAAGTATGACATCGCACATTGCCATGTGCCTAATAATGCTTTCGTAACCCTTCGAGCGTGCCGGCGCGCCGGTGTGGGTGTGCGAGTTATCCACAGTCACCTTAATAGTTCATCCGACAATGCTATCCATCGCTTGCGAAACGCCCCGCTTATTGCGTTCGGTAAGCGTTTTGCAAATGCATATTCTGCCTGTTCTAACGAAGCGGGCAAATACTTGTTTGGCAATGTGCCTTTTGAACTCATAAACAACGGTATTTGTCTTGATGATTTTGCATATAGCATTAACGCCCGTGAAAACCTGCGTGCAGAACTTGGTATTTCTGAGAACGCTCCGGTGATAGGTTGCGTGGGACGCTTCGTTAAACAAAAGAACTATTCTTTTGCTATTGATGCGTTTGCGACTTATATCAAAGTGGTGCCGGAAGCTCGCTTGGTTATTCTCGGCGATGGAGAGGGGCGTCGTGCGCTAGAAGACAAGATTGCTTCTCTTGGTCTTTCAGACAAAGTGTTTTTGCCAGGTGTTCGTAGCGATGTCGCTCGCTTTTATTCGGTTTTTGACGTGTTCTTTATGCCTTCCCTATATGAAGGACTGCCCATTTCTGCTGTCGAGGCCCAGGCGGCTGGCTTGCCGTGCGTGTTTTCGACGAATGTTCCCGCCGAAAGCGATGTTGCTGGGAATGGCAGGTTTGTCGATCTGGAATCTTCACTGGAAGACTGGGCCACGGAACTATCTGCCGCTATCGAAGACGGGCGCGACGCATTCGCTGGAGAAAGGTTGGCTAAGGCCGGCTATTCCGCAGAGGCAAATGCAGAAAAACTGATGGAGTATTATGAGGAACTTTTGAAACGGGTTTCTGGTAAGTGAGTGGCGGGGTCAATAATAATGAAACAAGGTGTAAGGCAAACTGGCGTGAGGGCTAAGAATTCAGTTCATCCGTATAGTCATATTGGCTGGATGGCGCTTAATGACAATTCGACATTTCCAGATAATTATAAAAAGTCGTATTTATTCGCATTTTCGTTGTATTTTATCGCCTACAACCTAAATTTCACTACCTTTCGCGACCTTAGCTTTCTTCATCTTGATTTGTTTTATCTTGGAGTCAGGGCGTTTTGCACGGTAGTTTTGACAGCTCATATTTTGCGTTTGGGTTTTTCACGGTGGCAGATTGCTCTGTTTTCTATCTGTGCCTGCGTGGTTATCTCGTCAACAGCGTTTTCGGGAAGTTGGAATATTTTCTTGCTCTTCCTGTTTGTTGTTGCCGGAAAAGGTGTTGACGTTCGCGATGTTGCTTCAGTTTCTTTCTGGTGCTCGCTCGGAGTAATTCTTGTAACGGTATCGGCGGCTAGCGCTGGTTATATTTCGTCGATTACGATGAATTCTCTAAACAACACGCTTAGGCAGGCTCCTGGTTTCACACATCCCAACAGTCTTGGTGTCCTTTTGCTTTCTATGACATGTGCTTTTACGGTTCTGCGGTTTCGAAAAGCAACCATTGTTGACGTGATATTTTACGGTTGTATGTACTACTTGTGCCGTGTTGTGGTTTTTTCTAGAACTTCAGCTCTATGCATACTGTTATTAGCATTTTTGGCAATTCTTGCAACCCTCTTGAGGGGAAAAGCTTTCGATCGATTGCTCATTGCACTGGGAATCGGTGCTTTCATTATTTTGAGTCTGTCGACTTATTATTTTATGTATTCCTATAATCCTTCTGTAGGCTGGATGCGTGAGCTCGATTCTGTTCTTTCGGCAAGACTTGCCTTAATGCATTATTTTACAGTTTCGTTTCCGCCGTTGCCGTTCGGGTTTGATTTCGATGATGCCTTTATTCGATTTGGCAGTTTCAGTACCTTTTTGGTTGATAATGCATATGCGCATATAGTTCTTGAGTCGGGTATCCTTGTGGCTATTCTTATGTATGTTGCATGGCTTGCAACACTTGTGCAAGCTTTTCGTTGCGGCAAGCTAAGCCCGGCTATATTCGGTTTAATCATCTTTTCATTCGTTGCTTTTTGTGAGACCTCTGCTTTCTTTATCTGTATCAACTTTAATTTAATCGGTATTTCCGAGGCTCTTTACTCTATGCAGCGAGAGCATTCAGGTTCGACTTGCAAAGATGAGGTTTTTCATGGCTAGAGACTATTTTGGGATTATCCAGAGGAAGATTCGCGAGCAGACTAATCCTTTATTTGTAAAGAGTCGTCGTCAGCGTTTAAATCGTTGCGATTTTTCTATTATTTCAAATAATTGTTGGGGTGGGTCTGTCTACCGCTATTTTGGACTTCCGTACCAGTCGCCGACGGCAGGTCTTTATTTTTTCGCTTCCGATTACGTTAGGTTCTCCGCGAACCTCAGACACTACCTTGCTTCACCCCTCGAGTTTATCGATGCTCATGAATCATTGCATTGGGACGTTTTGAAGAATCGAGGGGAAGTTGATAAACCTGTCTCTTATACACATCTGACGCTGCCGACGAATAGAGAGGTGTA
>CABSMK010000036.1 GCA_902478825.1 uncultured Collinsella sp. | reverse complement strand
GCCGACGTAGGCTTTGGACCTGCCGAGCGAGCCCCGCCGCCCATGAGTTCATCGGCGGTCCAAGGGCGGTCGCTCATCACGTCGTCCAGGCTCAACGCAAACAGATCGTCTTCGCCCTCGTCAAACGCGCGTTTCGCATGCCTGGCGGCAGAAACGAAGCCTCCGCGGCCGTTGCGTGATGCGTTGCTCGACCCCATCTTGTTCCATCCTTTCGAACTGTCTATCTCATCGATTATATGGAACTTGCCTTGCGGCCGAGTCTTGGATTCGTGCATTCCAGAACTCGCGCCCAAAAGGGGAGGGGCTCAGGCGCGCTGACTACTTGTCGCCGGCGGCAGCCTTTGCCTCGTTGAGGTAGCTATAGAAGCTGTACTTAGAGATGCCAAAGAACTCGCAGGCACGCTCGCTCGACTTGGAAATGAGGAAGGCGCCGCGACGGTCGAGGTAGCCAATGGCGCGAATGCGCTCATCTTTGGTCATGAGCGCCGCGGGCTTGCCCACGTATTGCTCGCACTCGCGCAGCAGATCTTCGAGCAGGTCGCCGATGTTTTTGGTAATGGGCTCGGGCTCGGTGTAGCCCGTGGCGCCGGTGCCGGTAAAGGCATCGAGCGAGCGCTCAAAAGCCTTCATGAGCGTAATGTCAAAGTTAATGCCCAAAATGCCGACGGGCTTGCCCTCGTCGTTGCGGATAAAGATAGTCGAGGACTTGAGCAGCTTGCCATCGGTGGTTTTGGTGAGGTATGGCTCGCGGTCGTGCACGTCGGTGGTGCCATCGTGCATGGACTCAAGCACAATATGGCTGGGGCCGTCACCCAGTTTGCGCCCGCTGACGTGGCCGTTTTCGATCACTACGATGGAGTGGTCCACGTCCTCGGTTTCCAGGTCGTGGACGACGACTTCGCAGTTGGGGCCAAATTGGAGCGCCAGGCCGTGTGCAAGGCGCTTGTAAAACTCAATCTGTGCGGGGGTCATGGGTGCCTTCCTAAAAATTAGTTTGGGCACACTTTGCCATAAACCCCACTTGTTCGCAAATAGCGAAAGTGGCACTGCGTTATGTGACCGTTCGTCGGCGAAAAGGTACCGATTACGGCAACAAACAATTTGTTAGGTTTATCAATCAAAATGTGTGATAGAACAGTGCTAACAAACTTTTTGTTTGGCATCCACATAAAAGTTCAGTCGCATGAATGGGAATGGGCTGAAACGCGTATGCGGGGGCCGGCAAGAGAGGACTTAAGGAGTTCACCGTATGGCCGATAAGATCCAGTGGGCGGGCAACACGATGCCCAAGAGCGATGACAAGCACTTGGGAATCATGAGTCTCGACCACGTGAAGAAGGCCCGCGCCTTCCACCAGTCGTTCCCCCAGTACACCGTCACTCCGCTTGCCCGCCTGGACGGCCAGGCTGCGCGCCTGGGTCTGTCCAACCTGTGCGTTAAGGACGAGAGCTATCGCTTTGGCCTCAACGCCTTTAAGGTTCTGGGCGGTTCGTTTGCCATGGCCAACTACATTGCCGACGAGACCGGCAAGGACGTTGCCGAGTGCACCTTCGATTACCTGACTTCCGATCAGCTGGCCAAGGACTTTGGCCAGGCTACCTTCTTTACCGCCACCGACGGCAACCATGGCCGCGGCGTGGCATGGGCTGCCAACAAGCTGGGCCAGAAGGCCGTCGTGCACATGCCCAAGGGTTCTACCAAGCCCCGCTTCGATAACATCGCCGCCGAGGGCGCCACGGTGACCATCGAAGAGGTCAACTACGACGAGTGCGTGCGCATGGCCGCCGCCGAGGCTGACGCCTGCGAGCGTGGCGTCATCGTTCAGGACACCGCCTGGGAGGGCTACGAGAAGATCCCGTCCTGGATCATGGAGGGTTACGGCACCATGGCTTCCGAGGCTGCCGAGCAGCTGCGCGAGATGGCCATCAACCGCCCGACGCACGTGTTTGTCCAGGCTGGCGTGGGTTCGCTCGCCGGCGCCGTGGTGGGCTACTTCACCAACCTGTATCCCGATAACCCGCCCACCTTCGTCGTGGTTGAGTGCGCGCCTGCCGCCTGCCTGTACAAGGGCGCTGCCGCCGGCGACGGCGATCCGCGCATCGTGGACGGTGACATGCCCTCCATCATGGCCGGTCTGTGCTGCGGCGAGCCCAACATCCTGGGCTGGGATATCCTGCGCAACCACGCCACCGCCTTCGTGTCCTGCCCCGACTGGGTCACCGCTCGCGGCATGCGCACCCTGGGCGCTCCCGAGAAGGGCGACCCGCGCGTCATCTCCGGCGAGTCCGGCGCTGTGACCACCGGCCTGGTCGAGACCCTCATGCTCGATCCCGAGTATGCTGAGCTCAAGGAACTCATCGGCCTGGACAAGACGAGCTCCGTGCTCTGCTTCTCCACCGAGGGCGACACGGACCCCGACCAGTATCGCCGCATTGTTTGGGAAGGCGAATATCCCACTTGCTAATCGTTGGGGCGGAGTAAATAGGTATCGCTCCGCCACCTCACAGGTAGATTCCTTCGTTTGAAAGGTTATGAACAATGGCTAAAGAACTCGATTTTGACGCAATCAAGGCTGCTGCTGAGTCTCATCGTGCTGATATGACTCGTTTCCTGCGCGCTATGATCTCCCATCCCTCTGAGTCCTGCGAGGAGGGTGAGGTTGTCGCTTGCATCAAGGCCGAGATGGAGAGCCTTGGCTATGACGAGGTCAAGGTCGACGGTCTGGGCAACGTCATGGGCTTTATGGGCGAGGGCGACAAGATCATCGCCATCGACTCCCACATCGACACCGTCGGCATCGGCAACATCGAGAACTGGGATGCCGATCCCTACGAGGGCTATGAGACCGACGAGATCATCTACGGCCGCGGCGGCTCCGACCAGGAGGGCGGCATGGCTTCTGCTACCTATGCTGCCAAGATGATGAAGGACATGGGCCTCATCCCCGAGGGCTACAAGATCATGGTCGTCGGCACCGTCCAGGAAGAGGACTGCGACGGCATGTGCTGGCAGTACATCTACAACAAGGACGGCATTAAGCCCGAGTTCGTCATTTCCACCGAGCCCACCGACGGCGGCATCTACCGCGGTCACCGCGGCCGCATGGAGATCCGCGTCGACGTTCACGGCACCTCCTGCCACGGCTCCGCGCCCGACCGCGGCGACAACGCCATCTACAAGATGGCCGACATCATCGCCGACGTCCGCGCCCTCAACAACAACGGCTGCGACGAGTCGACCGACATCAAGGGTCTCGTCAAGATGCTCGACCCCAAGTACAATCCCGAGCACTTCGAGGATGCCCGCTTCCTGGGCCGCGGCACCTGCACCGTCAGCCAGATCTTCTACACCAGCCCCAGCCGCTGCGCTGTCGCTGACTCCTGCGCCATCTCCATCGACCGTCGCATGACCGCCGGCGAGACCTGGGAGTCCTGCCTGGACGAGATCCGCAACCTGCCGGCAGCCAAGAAGTACGGCGACGACGTGAAGGTTTCCATGTACATGTACGACCGTCCGTCCTGGACCGGCGAGGTCTACGAGACCGAGGCTTACTTCCCCACGTGGATCAACAAGGAGACCGCTCCGCACGTCAAGGCCCTCGTCGACGCCCACAAGGCCATGTTTGGTGACGAGCGCATCGGCTGCGAGCCCAGCATGGACAAGCGCACCGGTCGCCCGCTGTGCGACAAGTGGACCTTCTCCACGAACTGCGTTTCCATCCAGGGCCGCTACGGCATCCCCTGCGTGGGCTTTGGCCCGGGTGCCGAGTCTCAGGCTCACGCTCCCAACGAGGTCACCTACAAGGACGACCTGGTCACCGCTGCCGCCATGTATGTAGCTGCCCTGAACCTCTACGATCCGAGCCAGGCCGATGGCGACGCCACCGTGTTCCGCGCCGGTCTGACCAACAACAAGATCGATTAGTCCCATTCCTCGATTTTGTTGAGCCGGGGGCCGCTCGTGTCCCCGGCACCCCCCCCTGTTGACTTGGGGCCCGCGGTCGTTATCTCCCATGCTTCCTCAACGGTAGCGGGTCCTCGTCATGGTGCTCTGCATGTTCTAGCCACACGCGCATGCCGGAGCGCATTAACTCATTGCGATCGTTTCATCTTTAGAAAGGACATTTCCATGGACGCTAAGTTTACCGAGCTCGTCGAGCAGCTGAACGGCCTCGATTTTAAGGGTATGTACGGCAGCGACTTCCTGCACACCTGGGACAAGACCACCGATGAGCTTAAGGCTCTCTACATCGTCGCCGACGCACTGCGCGAGCTGCGTGAGAACAACGTTTCGTCCAAGATCTTCGATTCGGGCCTGGCCGTCTCCCTGTTCCGCGACAACTCCACCCGTACGCGCTTCTCCTTCTCTAAGGCCGCCAACCTGCTCGGCCTTGAGCTGCAGGACCTGGACGAGAAGAAGTCCCAGATCGCTCACGGCGAGACCGTCCGCGAGACCGCTACCATGATCTCCTTCATGGCCGACGTCATCGGCATCCGCGACGACATGTACATCGGCAAGGGCGACGCCTACATGGCCGAGGTCTCCGAGTCTGTCCAGCAGGCTTACGAGGACGGCGTTCTGGATCACCGTCCCACGCTCATTTCCCTGCAGTCCGACTCCGATCACCCCACGCAGTCCTCTGCCGACATGCTCTACCTCATCAACGAGTTTGGCGGCCTTGAGAACCTCAAGGGCAAGAAGGTTGCCGTCACCTGGGCCTATTCGCCCTCTTACGGCAAGCCGCTGTCCTGCCCGCAGTCGCTGATCAGCCTGCTGCCCCGCTTTGGCATGGACGTCACCCTGGCCCACCCCGAGGGCTACGACCTCATGCCCGAGGTCGTCGAGCGCGCCAAGGGCTATGCCGCCGAGTCCGGCACCACCTTTAAGCAGGTCAACACCATGGCCGAGGCCTTCGAGGGCGCCGACATCGTGATCCCCAAGAGCTGGGCTCCGTTTGCCGCCATGGAGAAGCGTACCAATCTGTACGCCGAGGGCGACGACGCCGGCATCGCTGCGCTCGAGAAGGAGCTGCTCGCCCAGAACGCCACCCATCAGGATTGGTGCTCCACGACCGAGCTCATGGAGAAGACTGCCAACGGCCAGGACACCATCTTTATGCACCCGCTGCCCGCCGACATCTCCGGTGTCTCCTGCGAGCACGGCGAGGTCAACGCCGACGTCTTCGACATGCACCGCGTGGGCATGTACAAGGAGGCCAGCTACAAGCCGTACGCCATCGCAGCCATGATGTTCCTGCAAAAGGTTGCCGATCCCGCCGCTACCCTCAAGGCCCTCGACGAGCGCAACACCGCCCGTTGGCTCCAGGCCTAAAGCCGGGTTGAGGTAAGCCATGTAAAGGGGGCACTCTGCCAACCGGCGGGGTGCCCTTTTTTGCATCGCGGGCGTGCGGGATAAGCGCTTTCGATGTAGATGCCCGCGGCGCGAGTTATGGGTACGATGGTTTCAGGGGAGGTATCACCATGAAACTTGGATGCGTCATTATGGCTTCGGGCGAGGGCAAGCGGTTTGGCTCTAACAAGATGCTTGCCGATATCTATGGCGAGCCGCTGATTGCCCGGACCATCGATTCGGTTCCCCGGGGCTTTGACGTCGTGGTTTCGACGCGTTGGCCCGAGGTCGCTCAGATTTGCGAGGACAAGCATTGCCCGTGCGTGCCGCACGATGGCGAGCTGCGCAGCGAAAGCGTCCGTGCGGGCCTTTCGTGGGGAGTCGAACGCAACTGGAAAGGTTGCCTCTTTTTGCCGGGCGACCAGCCGCTCGTGAGTTCGGATTCTTTTGAGGCTATGGTTCGTGCATTTGACGAGCGTGGCCGCAAACATCCGGTGCGTCTTGCGTGCAACGGTGAGCCTTCGAGCCCGGTGCTCTTTCCGGCGGAACTGTTCGATGCACTTATGTGTCTTGAGGGCAAAGACGGCGGGGGCTCGATTCTCAAAGGTCGCGTCGACGTTGCGCTGGTCGAAGCGCGTGCCTACGAGCTGTGGGACGTCGATACCGTCAAGGGACAGCGACGCATAACGGAGCATATTGCCGCCTGCTCGTATTTTGATCACGTGGCCAACTGCATCAATCAATAAGGAGCAATTATGATCATCATCAAAAACGGCGCGCTCGTGACGCCCCAGGGGCTTCGCCGCGCCGATCTTGCCATGGAGGGCGATAAGATCGTGCGGATCGCCGCAGCGATTGAGCCGGGCGCCGACGATACCGTCGAGGACGCCGCGGGCTGCTGGGTGTTTCCCGGCTTTATCGACGGCCACACGCACATGCAGTGCTGGACTGGCATGGATTGGACAGCCGATAGCTTTGAGACCGGCACGCGCGCGGCTGCCTGCGGCGGCACGACGACCATTGTGGACTACGCGACGGCCGATCGCGGCGTGACCATGCCCGATGCCTTGGCCGAGTGGCATCGCCGCGCCGACGGAACCTGCACGGCCAACTACGCTTTTCATATGGCACTCGCCGAGTGGAATGAGCGCAACCGCGCCGATCTTTCGGCCATGCGCGAGGCGGGCGTGTCGTCGTTCAAGACCTACTTTGCCTATGACCACCTTCGCTTGGACGATGCCGAGACGCTCGAGGTGCTGGAGGAGCTCAAGCGTATTGGCGGCATACTGTGCGTGCATTGCGAGAACGGCACGCTGGTGAATGAGCTGCAGAAGCGCGTGTACGAGCAGGGGATTCATGGGCCCGAGGGGCATGCACTCAGCCGTCCGGACGTGTGCGAGGCCGAGGCCGTGAGTCGTCTGCTGTATCTGGCGCACTTAGCCGGGGACGCCCCAGTCAACGTGGTGCACCTTTCGACCAAGCTGGGGCTCGAGGCCATTCGCGCTGCCAAAGCGCGCGGGCAGAAGAACATCTATGTCGAGACCTGCCCTCAGTATCTGATGCTCGACGATACTTGCTACTTGGAGCAGGGCGAGGACGGCTTTGCGGGCGCCAAGTACGTGATGAGCCCGCCGCTGCGCCATGCCGGTGACCGTGCCGCGCTACGCGAGGCGCTTGTGGCCGGCGAGATCGATACGATTGCGACCGATCATTGCAGCTTTAACCTGCACGGGCAAAAGGACCGCGGGCGCGACGATTTCCGCGCGATTCCCAACGGCGGGCCCGGCGTGGAGCACCGTCCCGTCGCGATTGCCACGAGCTTTGAGGGCCAGCTGGGCCCCGAGGACCTCTGCCGCTTGATGAGCGAGAACCCGGCGCGCGTTTTTGGCATGTATCCGCGCAAGGGCTGTCTTGCCGAGGGCTCCGATGCCGACGTGTGCGTGTGGGATCCTTGCGCGCGTTGGACGATCAGCGCCGCGACGCAGCATCAGGCCGTGGACTACACGCCGCTCGAGGGCTTTGAGGCACATGGCCGCGCCAAGGCCGTGTTTGTGAACGGCGTGCTGGTGGCGCGCGATGGCGAGCCCACCGGAGCCCAACCCGGTCGCTACGTGCCCCGCTAGCAGGAAGGCCGCCAGGGTAGCTAATTTGGGACGGGGCTCTTTTAGCTACCCTTGCCTGCCTGATGATTTTTCTCTCAACATGGAGTAGCTAAAAGAGCCCCGTCCCAAATTAGCTACCCTTTGAGGCTGGTGGTGATGATGGAACGGCCGAGGGCTGCCTCGAAGCGATCTGCCATCGTTGGGTCGGCAAGCGTGTCGACTTGGTTGAGCATGATGCGGGCATTGTTGAGGTTCAGCATCCGCAGCTCGGCATTGAGCACCATGGCGACGCGCTCGGGCGTGGCGATGTCGGTGAGCTCGCAGCCGCAACGCTCGCAAAAGAGCTCGGGGCGGTGGACGGCTTCGTTGATGGGCTTGCTGAGTCCCGAGGCGCCGACGAGCCAGATGACGTTGGCCGTGCCGGCGGGAATTACCGGCTCCCAGGCGGCATGCGCCTTGAGCGGGAGTCGCTTGCTACCGTCTGCCTCGGCCAACACATAGTCAAAGCGCTGTGCCAGCCCGCCGAGTGGCTCGGCAGGGGCGGAGAGCTTGCCTGTCTCCGGGTCCAAGATGCCTGCCTGGCAGATGCCTCCGCGTGCAAGGCCCGCGCAGGCCTCGCAGGTGCAACCGGGGACATGCGAGGCGCCCGGCTTCCAAGGCACGGCGTCCAGGCGACGATTCGACCCGTCCCATGGCACGCCGGCAACGGGAAGCATATGCGTGGTGGTGCAGAGGAGCACGCGGCCGCCAGCGCGCATGAGCTCAAGACCCAGCGTTTTGAGCAACGTCGACTTGCCGCCGCTGCCGATAATCGCGGTAATGTCCGGCTCGATCCTGAGCGCCGAGGCAAGATTGCCGCTAACCGTTTCCATCTGTTCACCGCCGTATAATACTGTGATAATAAATAATCATCAGAGTAGCGGTCGAGCCGCTTTTGCTCTGCTCAAACCGTAGCACAGGGAGGTGCCCCGGGAATGCTCGTTTATGTTCGCGGCGCCGGCGATATCGCCACGGGTGTCGCCGCTCGCTTGGTGCGCGCCGGCGTGTCGGTCGTTATGGCCGATATCGCGGTTCCCACGTGCATCCGCCGCACAATCAGTTTTTGCGAGGCTATTCGCCTGGGCGAGGTCCAGGTCGAGGGCATTCGCGCTCGCTTGGCGCAGACGCCGGCAGAGGCGCTCGAGATTACCCAAGCGGGGGATGTTGCCGTCGTGGTGGACCCTCAGGCCAAGATGCTCGATGAGCTTAAACCCGCGGCTGTGGTCGACGCGATTTTGGCCAAGCGCAACCTGGGCACCACGCGCGACATGGCGCCTACCGTCATCGCCGTGGGGCCGGGCTTTACCGCGCCGGTCGATTGCGACGCCGTGGTCGAGACCATGCGCGGGCATTTTTTGGGCCGCGTCATTACCCAGGGCTCGCCCCAGCCCAACACGGGCGTGCCGGGCGTGATCGCCGGCTATGGCAAGGAGCGCGTTATCCACAGCCCCGCCGCCGGCGTGTTTCGGTCCGACCGCGCAATCGGCGACATCGTGAGCGCCGGAGACGTGATTGGCTACGCGGACGATACGCCCATGTGCACGCAGATCGATGGCTGCCTGCGCGGGCTTTTGGCGAACGGCGTGCAGGTGACTGAGGGCTTTAAATGCGCCGATGTCGATCCGCGTGGCGATGCCAGCTATATCAACTACATTTCGGACAAGGCGACGTCGGTCGGCGGCGGCGTGCTCGAGGCACTCGCTATGCTCACCGATATCTTTAGAGGATAGAAGGCGGCAATGGAAAAGCTCGATGTTGTGAATGCGGCGCTTGTCGCCCTGCGTGCTGGCGAGACGTGCGAGCTCGTGGTCGTAGCCGGCACGGCGGGGTCGTCGCCGCGCGGCGTGGGCGCCTGGATGGCCGTCTTTGCCGACGGTAGCCAGGCGGGCACCATCGGCGGCGGCAAGATCGAGCTCTTTGCGCTGGACGAGGCGCGAGAGCTGCTGGCCGCGGGGCAATCGCGTCTGGTCCGCTACACCATGGGCGGCGAGAACTCCGATACCGGCATGATCTGCGGCGGAGCAATCTGCCTGTGCTACCTACATCTGGATGCGACCCAGGCACCGTTGTTCCAGGAAATTGCCGACGTCTTGGTCTATCGGCGCATCGGCGACTTCGTCATCGACTTTGAACCGTTTATCGCGAGCGCGCTCGAGGGCGATGTGGCCGAGTACCATGGCGAGGCATCGCGCCATACCATTGCGGGCTGCCCCGGGCTTTCACTGGTGGAGGAGGGGAGTAACGTCACCTACACTAACGCCGCCTCCGAGATTCCCGCGGCGCACGTCGAGACGCTCTGCCCCGAGGGCCTGACCTACATCTTTGGCTGCGGACACGTGGGCGCCGCGACGGCGCGCGTGCTCACGGCGGCGGGCTTTGCCGTCGTGGCCTGCGATGACCGCCCCGGCACGTTGACGCCCGAATGGGTGCCCGGTGTCTACGATCGTCGCCTGGTCGATTACAAGAACCTGAGCGAGCTGTGTCCCATCGGTCCGCGCGACTTGGTGGTCGTCGCCACGGCGGGTCACAAGTCCGATATCGACGTGGTGATTCAGGCCATGCGTGCCAAGCCTGCCTACCTGGGCTGTCTGGGTTCGCGCCGCAAGACGGCCTTTGTGCGCGCCCGCCTGGAGCAGGAAGGCTTTACGCAGGACCAGATCGACGAGCTGCACCTTCCGATCGGCGTTGCCATCGAGGCCGAGGACCCCGAGGAGATCGCCATCTCCATCGCCGCCGAGATGATCCACCTGCGCCGCACCAAACTCGTCCCCCGCAAGCGCTAATCGCATCCCCACCAATAAGTTGCGGTGAAATACGGATTGTTTAAGCCTGTTAGGCCGCCAAACAGTCCCTATTTCACCGCAACAGCTTTTTGGGACCCATTTGTGCGGGGGAGTTGTGGAGTTGTGCAGGCAGACGAGGTTTTTCTGGAAATACACTCCCGATGCGCGTATAGTACCGATTGTTTTGTCGGCTCCTGCTGTGTCGAGTCCAAACCGCAAAATGCCATGAGCGGCGCGGATGCAGCCAGGAGGCACGAGGACAACCCATCGTGGCCACGCCCCGTGCTTAAAACCCCAAGAAGGAGTGAACAATGGCAGAAGAGAAGTATGTGCCGCGTCTGAAGACCAAGTACAACAACGAGGTCAAGCAGCAGCTTCAGGACAAGTTCCAGTACGAGAACGTCATGATGATCCCCAAGTTTGAGAAGATTGTCGTGAACATGGGTGTCGGCGAGGCCGCTACCGATTCCAAGGCCATCGACGGTGCCGTGCGCGACCTGCGCGCCATCACCGGCCAGCAGCCGATGATCACCCGTGCCCGCAAGTCCATCGCTACCTTCCGCCTGCGCGCTGGTATGCCGATCGGCTGCAAGGTTACCCTGCGTGGCGACCGTATGTGGGAGTTCTTCGATCGTCTGACCTCCGTCGCGATCCCCCGTATCCGCGACTTCCGCGGCATCTCCGCCAAGAGCTTCGACGGCCGTGGTAACTTCTCCATGGGCGTCACCGAGCAGCTCATCTTCCCCGAGATCGACTTCGACTCCGTCGATCACCAGCGCGGTATGGACATCACTTTCGTGACCACCGCCAATACCGATGAGGAGGCCAAGGCCCTTCTGGACGCCTTCGGTTTCCCGTTCAAGAAATAGGTTCACCTGCCCTATAAGCGCCGTTCCCACAAGGGGGCGGCGCTTGGGGCGAACAATACTCTATGTGAGGAGGATATAAGTGGCTAAGACATCGATGATCGTCAAGTGCAATCGCAAGCAGAAGTTCTCTACTCGTGAGTACACGCGCTGCCAGCGCTGCGGCCGTCCGCACTCTGTGTACCGCAAGTTCGGCCTGTGCCGTGTCTGCTTCCGCGAGCTTGCACTCAAGGGCGAGCTTCCCGGCGTTAAGAAGGCCAGCTGGTAAGTCACTACCAGCGTTTCAAGCATCAGTTTGGAACAGGGAAAACGCGCTAAAAAGGCTTTGCCGTTAAGGGCGGCGAAGAACCAAGAGCACGTGTTCATCAAGAACGAAGGAGAATCTGTATGAACCTTACAGACCCGATCGCAGATATGCTTACGCGCATCCGTAACGCTAACTCTGTGAACAAGGCCACGGTCTCCATGCCGAGCAGCAAGAAGCTCGTCGAGATCGCTCGTGTTCTGCACGAGGAGGGCTACATCGAGGGCTACGATGTCGAGGACACCGTTCCCCAGAAGACTCTGCACATCACGCTTAAGTATGGTCCCAAGAAGGCTAAGGTCATCAACGGCATCCGCCGCATTTCCAAGCCGGGCCTGCGTAAGTACACCGGCGTTGCCGACATGCCCCGCGTCCGCGGTGGCCTTGGTACCGCCATTATTTCCACCAGCCATGGCGTCATGACCGACCGCGATGCTCGCAAGCACAACGTCGGCGGCGAGATCATCGCTTACGTCTGGTAATTCGCTCGGTAGGTAGAAGGAAAGGAGATCACCGTGTCTCGTATCGGTAATAAGCCTGTCCAGATTCCCGCCGGAGTCGAACTGGCAGTCAACGGCAACAACGTTGTCGTCAAGGGCCCCAAGGGCCAGCTCGAGCTCGATGTCTTTGAGAAGCTCGCTATCAACGTCGAGGACAACGTCCTCACCGTTTCCCGTCCCGACGACGAGCGTGAGACCCGTGCCCGCCACGGCCTCACCCGCGCCCTCATCCACAACATGGTTGTTGGCGTTTCCGAGGGCTTCGAGAAGAAGCTCGAGCTCGCCGGCGTCGGTTACCGCGTGCAGCAGAAGGGCAAGAACCTCGAGTTCTCCCTGGGCTTCTCGCACCCCGTGATCGTCGAGGCTCCCGAGGGCATCACCTTCGAGGTTCCCGACAACACCCACGTGAACGTCAAGGGTATCAACAAGCAGCAGGTCGGTCAGATCGCCGCTGAGATCCGCGGCCATCGTCCTCCCGAGCCTTACAAGGGCAAGGGTATCCACTACGTTGGCGAGCACATCCGCCGCAAGCTGGGTAAGGCCGCCAAGTAGTCGTAACCGACTCACTCGCATAAGACCAGCACCCCGTCAGGTGCTGGCAAGATCAACCTTTTTAGGAGTTTACGTATGAACAAGCATAAGGCGAAGCTGGAAGGCCTCAAGCGTCGTCAGCGTCGTGTTCGCGGCAAGGTCTCGGGTACCTCCGAGCGTCCGCGTCTTCGCGTGACCCGTACTAACGCCAACATCTATGCCCAGATCATCGACGACAGCAAGGGCTCCAGCCTGACGCTCGTCTCGGCCTCGACCCTCGAGGCCGAGTTCAAGGGCACCCACACCTCGAACAAGGAGGCTGCGGAGAAGGTCGGTCAGCTCGTTGGCAAGCGCGCCATCGAGGCCGGCATCACCAAGGTCGCCTTCGATCGCGGTGGCCGTATCTACCATGGCCGCGTCAAGGCCCTCGCCGACGGTGCTCGTGCCGCCGGTCTCGAGTTCTAGGAGGTATGTAGCACATGGCTCGTAATCAGAAGCAGCAGCGCGAGGCCTCCGAGTTCGAGGAGCGCGTCGTTTACATCAACCGCGTGTCGAAGACCGTCAAGGGCGGTCGTCGCATGAGCCTCGTCGCTCTCGTCGTCGTTGGCGACGGCAAGGGCAACGTCGGCGTTGGCATGGGCAAGTCCGCTGAGGTGCCCATGGCCATCTCCAAGGCGTCTCTCGATGCCAAGAAGAACATGTTCCACGTGCCGGTGACCGATCAGGGCACCATTCCGCACGAGGTTCTCGGTCACTTTGGTGCCGGTCGCATCATCATCAAGCCCGCTGTCGAGGGTACCGGCGTTATCGCCGGCGGCGCTGTGCGTCCCCTCTTTGAGCTTGCTGGCATCTGTCTCTTATACACATCTCCGAGCCCACGAGACATGCGCAGATCTCG
>CABSMK010000035.1 GCA_902478825.1 uncultured Collinsella sp. | reverse complement strand
CTACGAAAAGCTTGCGCCTGGCCTTTGGCGGCGCGACCTGTGTTGACTTTGGGACAGCCAGGGTTGCCGTTGGCCGGCGCGCCCCGCTCATAATGCTTGGGTCGGTGGGCTGATGTGTTGCGTCCCTGAGGACTATAAGGTCGAAATGAAGGTGGACAGGCGGTGGAGGCCTTCGTCTAGGTCTTTGTCGGAGACGCAGTAGCTTAGGCGGATGTGGCCTTCGGTTCCGAAACAGTCGCCCGGGACTAGGGCTACGTTTGCCTCTTTGATGGCTTTGATGCAGAAGTCTTCGCTGGTTAGGCCGAACTTTTTGATGCTCGGGAAAGTGTAGAAGGCTCCTGCGGGCTCTACTACGTCGAGGCCCATGGCGTCTAAGGCCGCGAGTACGCGTTCGCGACGGGCTCGGTAGACTTCGAGCATGGGGGTTGGGTCGACGGTCAGGGCTCGGGCTGCGGCGTCCATCTCGAAGGAGACGGCGCTCGATACTAAGTATTGGTGAGCCTTGGCGATCTCGGCGATGACGGGTGCCGCTGCCGCGAGCCAGCCCAGGCGCCAGCCGGTCATGGACCAGGGCTTGGAGAAGCTCTCGATGATGACCGTCTGTTCACGCAGCTCCGGGTGACGCTGGGCAAAGCGCTCGTAGCCGTCCACGTAGACCAGGCGGTTGTATACGTCGTCGCAGACCACGTAGATGCCCGCCTGCTCTGCCACGCGCGCCACGGCGTCGAGCGAAGCCGCGTTGAGGATGCAACCCGTAGGATTGTTGGGCGTGCAGATGACGATGGCCTTGGTCGCCGGCGTCACGCAAGCACGAAGTGCGTCCTCGTCAATCTGGAATTGCGCAGGCTCCGTATCCAAAAAGACCGCCTTGGCGTGGTTGGCCACGACGATGCTCTCGTACAGGCCAAAGGCAGGCGTGGGGATGATGACCTCGTCGCCGGGGTTGAGCATAGCCATGAATGTTGCCGACAGTGCCTCGGTCGCACCGTCGGTCAGGATGACCTCATCGGCGGAAAACGTAAGGCCCGCGTCCCCCATGTAGGCAGATAACGCCTCACGCAGGGCGGGGCGCCCGTTGTTGGGCGGATAGTGCGTGTCACCGCGGTCCAGTGCGGCGGTCACCTCGGCGCTAATCACATCGGGCGTGGGAAAATCGGGCTCGCCAAGCGCAAGCGCGATGCACCCCGGGTGCTGGGCGGCGAGCGCGTTGATTCGGCGGATACCGGAGGGCTTGAGCGTGGCAAGCGAGGTATTCATGGGCAGTCGCATGGCGTTCCTTTCGTAAGGGTTGCACTAGGATAGCGCGGCGGGGCGCCGCCGGACGGTGTAACCTAAACGGAAACCAACCGGAAAGGAGGCAGCATGGAGCCGACCGCGCGCAGCGATATACCAAAAACGCTGCAAACCATTGCGTATATCAGCATTCCCAATAGTGCCGATCTTGAGTTTTTGCTCTGGGACCTGCAGGATGCCATCGCCGCCTATGCACAGCTTTCCGGCACCGCACTCCCCCGCCCGGTCGACTTGAAGGCAAATGACGCCGGCAGCGTTGCCGATGGCATCGTGCTGGCCATTGAAGATGTGGCTGACGATGAGACGTTGACAGCCATCGAGCAGGCGCTTGAGCGCTTTGGCGGTACGGGAACGCGCGTCTATGCCGCGATTCGAGCCGCACAAGAGGGCACTGAGCAGGCGCGTGGGACCGCCGTTCGCCTGCACAAGGCATGTGAGCGCCATGACCAATTGTGGTGTGGCGGCGTTGCCATCTGCGCCGGCAGCGGCATCGCAGCGCTTCGTCGCTCCCCGCGCATGGGCCTCTTGCGCCGACCGTTTTCGGAAGCGATGGACAAGCTCGTGGGCGCTGTGCGCATGGGCTGCTCCGTCAAGCATGCACAGCGACTTGGCGGCGGCAATGCCGCCAACGTCGACGCCGACGGCATGGTTTGCGCCGAGCCAGCCGTGCCCGCGCCGATCTGGCGAGGCGTTCTGAAACGTCTGGGCGCCCACGCTCAAACAAAAATCTAAATTAAATAACAGCCCAGTCAACGGCTTCGTGCCAACGCTCGACAAGACGCTCCAGGCGCCAGGCGGCATTGGCGGGACTTGTCGAGGGCAGGACGATGGCAGGCAGCCCCGTCCGATCTTGCAAGTAGCGTTTGTAGAGTCGCCCTGCCGTGCCGCCGTTACAGGCAACGACCTCAATCGGCGCGGCATCGGTAATGCGCTCGATATGTGCCGGCACAACGTTGCGGATGCTCGCGTCGCTCGAGCCCTTAATGTCGCAGCTCTCGACCATATCCCACAGGGCCACGCCGCCGTTCAGCAGCATGGCCCGCTTGGCGGCAATGGAGGCATCGAGCGTCGCGGGCTCACCGCTTGCCAAAGGATCGCCCTCGTTGGGCGGCACAGGCATACCGAGGCACGTGGCCATCACACGCCAAAAGCGATTCTGAGGGTTGCCGTAATAAAAGGCATTGGCGCGCGAAAGCACCGAGGGAAACGACCCGAGCACCAAAACGCGCGAGTGCTCGTCAAACACGGGCTCAAACCCATGCTCAATATGTTGATAGCCCTCGTCAGACACGGCCATGGGCTAGGCTCTCAACAGATAGCGCACCTCGTAGGGTGCAAGCTCAAGGGTACCCGTCAGCTCGACCGTGGGCGCATCGTCGGCAAGCAGGTCGACGAAGGAGCCGTTGAGTTCGCCGGCGCCAAAGGTGTAAGGCTCACCCACGGCATTCACCGCCACGAGCACCGCCGCGTCGTCGCAGGCGCGCTCGAACAGCAGCTGCTTGTTCTGGATCACCACGTTGCGATAGGCACCGTAGTTGAGAGCACGGGCAGCCGCGTCGTCGGCCGAGCGAAGGTGCGCAAGCTGCGTGATGAACGCCGTCAGCTCGTTGGGCGCAGGCTCATTGAGCGCAGGTCGCAGCGCCCAGTCGCCATCGGGGCCGCCCTTTTCGCCAGCAATTCCCCACTCGCTGCCATAGTAGACGCACGGGATGCCCGGCATGCCAAAGAGCATGCCATAGGCGGGACGCAGGCAGGATTTGTCGGTGAGGATACTTGCCAGGCGCGGCACATCGTGGTTGTCGACAAACGAAAGCAGATGTTTGCCGCGGTAGATGCACCAAGGGTCGCCGCCAAACTGACGGTGCAGCGAATGGGCGATCTCGAACATGTTGACCGAGTTAAAGCTGGAATACAGGCCCTTGTAGCACTCGTAATTAGTGCACGAGTCGAGCATCTCGTCGTTGACGATCTGATTGTAGTCGCCGTGGAGCGTCTCGCCGATGAGCACAAAGCCGGGCTTGAGCTCACGGGTAAAGGAGTGTAGGCGGCGCATAAAGTCGCGGTCGAGCATGTAGGCGACGTCCAGGCGCAGGCCGTCGACGCCAAAGACGTCGGCCCAACGGCGCACAGACTCGAGCAGGTAATCGACCACAGCGGGATTTTGCAGGTTGAGCTTCACAAGCTCAAAATGACCCTCCCAGCCCTCGTACCAAAAGCCGTCGCCATAGCAGGAGTCGCCGTCAAAACTGATGTGAAACCAATCCTTGTACGGCGAATCCCACTTGCGCTCCTGCACATCGCGGAAGGCCCAAAAGCCGCGACCGACGTGGTTGAAGACGGCATCGAGCACCACGCGGATGCCATGGGCGTGCAGCGTGTCGCATACGGCGGCAAAGTCGGCATCCCCGCCCAGGCGACGGTCTATATGGCGCAGGCTGCGCGTGTCGTAGCCGTGACTATCGGACTCGAGCGGCGGGTTGATGAGCACAGCGCCAACGCCGAGTTTTTGCAGGCAGTCGGCCCATTGGGCAATCTTCATGATAGGAGCATCGGGGTTGGGTTCGGCATCGGCGGCCTGGGCGAGCTCATCCTCGGCAACGGGGGCGGCGTTTTCGCGCGGAGCTCCGCAAAAGCCCAGCGGATAGATCTGATAGAACGTCGTCTCGTATGCCCACATAGCAACCTCCCGGTAAGCTCAACACAACGACATCCATTGTATGCCCAGCTTGTATCCCCTCCCCCAAAATAAGTTGCGGTGGAATAGTTCCTGCTTGGGCCTTCAAAGGCCTTAAACAGGAACTATTCCACCGCAACTGATGAGGGGACGTGGCTAGGCGACGGGCTTGGCGCGGCGGATGGCTGGGAACATCACCGTGATGGCGAGGATAACGCCCACGACGGCAATCGCCCCGCCCACAAAGCCGATCCAGGCGATACCGGGACCCGAAACCACGGCTCCGCCGATCGCGGTACCCGTGCCGATACCGAGGTTGAACAGGCCCGAGAAGATCGACATGGCGACGGCCGACGAATCTGCCGGCGTGTGCTTGATGAGCTCGGCCTGAAACGCCACGTTAAAGGCCGTGGCGCAGCAACCCCACAGTGCGCACACAGCGAGAACCGCAGCGAGTGACGATGCGGCCGGACCCATGAGCAGCAGAGCCACCGGCACGCCGGAGAGCGTGATAGCCAAGAACGGGAAGCGATGCCCATCGAACAGGCGGCCAAACAGCCAGCTTCCGAGCAAACCAGAGCAGCCAAACGCCGTCAACGTCATGGTAATGGCGCCCGCATCGACGTGCGCGACCTGCGCCAGGAAGGGCTCGATATAGCTGTAGCTTGCGTAATAGCCGGTCGCCATGAAGACCGTGACTGCGTAGAGCGCGATGAGGAACGGGTTCTTGAGCAGCTCGGGCAGCTGCTTGAGCGTAAAACGCTCGCCCGCTGGCATGGCAGGGAACACCGTGGCCTGGTAGACGACCGCGACAGCAGACAGCGCTCCGACCACGGCAAACGTCATGCGCCAGCCCACGGCCAAGCCAATGGCGCGACCGAGCGGCAGGCCAAAGATCTGTGCGATGGAAGAGCCCGTGGCGATCATGCTGATAGCGAGCGCCCCGTGGCGTGTGTCAACCAGGCGCGACGCCATGATCGAGGCGACCGACCAGAACACGGCGTGCGCGCAGGCAACCACCAGGCGCGCGCAGACTAAGATGGGATAGGTCGGTGCCAAGGCGGACAGGAACTGGCCCAGCGAGAACACGGCGAGCACGCCCAGCAGCATCCGCTTGAACTCGAAACGCGAAGCGAACACCATGAGCGGCAACGACAGCAGCATGACGCCCCAGGCATAGACCGAGATCATGATGCCCGCCTGGGCCTCGGTGAGCGAGAACGACGCGGCGATATCAGTCAAAAGGCCGATGGGCATAAACTCCGACGTGTTGAACACGAACGCACAGCAGGTGAGCCCGACGAGCGGGAGCCACTGCCTGAGCGTGATGCCGTCTTGCCTTGCCTGACTCATATATAACGTCTCCAATCATTTTGAGCGGAGGCGATTATATAGCAACGGTCCCGCATCCGTCAGTAACGGACACGGGACCGAAACAATTCGATACACAGAGGTTGCGCCGTCAATAAATAACTAAGCCAACCCCAGCAATATGCCCGCCGAATGCACGACAAACGCCACGATCCAGGCGACCGTCACCTGAAACGCGAATACAGCCACGGCATAGCGTGCGCCCAACTCGCTCCTGACGGCGCCGATGGCCGCCACGCAGGGCGGGTACAGCAACGTAAAGACCAGGAACACGTAAGCGGTAAACGGCGAAAACATGGTCGACAGTGCCGCGGGCGAGGTCGCGCCCAAAAGCACGGTGAGGGTCGAGATGACACTCTCCTTGGCGATAAGTCCGGTGACGAGCGCCGTGGATGCGCGCCAATCGCCAAAGCCAAGCGGCGCCAGCGCCGGCGCGATGATGCTGCCGAGGCCCGCAAGCAGGCTTTGCGACTGATCGGCGACCACGTTAAAGCGGATGTCGAACGTCTGAAGGAACCAGATGACCACGGTCGCGGCAAAGATAATGGTAAAGGCCTTGGTGATGAAGTCCTTGGCCTTATCCCATGCCAGCATCACCGTCGTCTTGACGCTCGGCAGGCGGTAATTGGGAAGCTCCATGATAAACGGCACCGGGTCGCCCTTAAATGCAGTGCGGTTGAGCACCAAAGCCGCGATGCAGCCGACCACGATACCGATCAGATAGAGCGAGACCATGGCGGGGACCGTCGCCTGCGGGAAAAACGCCCCGCACAGCAAGCCGTAAACCGGCAGCTTGGCTGAGCAGCTCATAAACGGCGTGAGCATGACCGTCATCTTGCGGTCGTGCTCGGATGGGAGCGTACGGGTCGACATGATAGCCGGCACGGTGCAGCCAAAACCGACGAGCATGGGCACAAAACTGCGGCCCGACAGGCCAAAGCGACGCAACACCTTATCCATGACAAAGGCCACGCGCGCCATGTATCCGGAGTCTTCCAGAATGGAGAGGAACAAAAAGAGCACGACGATAATCGGCAGGAAGGTCAGCACACTGCCCACGCCCGTAAGCACGCCGTCGACAGCCAGCGAGCGCACCACGTCGTTGGTACCGAACGCCTTGAGGCCCGCATCGGCCGAGGCGATGATGGCAGCGATACCGTCCTCCATGAGTCCCTGCAACGCCGCGCCGATCACGCCAAACGTCAGCCAAAAGACGAGGCCCATGATCACCAGAAACGCCGGAATGGCTGTGTAACGACCTGTCAGGATGCGGTCAATCTTGACGGAGCGCACGTGCTCGCGGCTCTCGTGCGGCTTGACGACGCAACGCCCGCACACGTCGCCGATAAAGCTAAAACGCATATCGGCCAGCGCAGATAGGCGGTCGGTGCCGGCCTCGCCCTCCATCTGGGTGATGATGTGCTCGATAGCGTCGAGCTCATTGCGATCCAGGTGAAGTGCCTCGGTTACCAGCTCATCGCCCTCGACCAGCTTGGTCGCCGCAAAGCGCACCGGGATGTGCGCCGTCACGGCATGGTCCTCGATCAGGTTAGCAATACCGTGGATGCAGCGATGCAGCGCACCGCCGTCCGGACCGTCGGGCGCGCAAAAGTCCAGGCGACCAGGGCGCTCGCGGAACCGCGCCACGTGCAGGGCGTGGTCCACCAGCTCGCCGATGCCCTCGTTGCGGGCAGCGCTAATGGGGACAACGGGCACGCCCAACAGGCTCTCGAGCAAGTTGACGTCCACGGCGCCGCCGTTGGCGGTCACCTCGTCCATCATGTTGAGCGCGATGACCATAGGACGGTCAAGCTCCATGAGCTGCAGTGTCAGGTACAGGTTGCGCTCGATGTTGGTGGCGTCAATGATGTCGATGATGGCGTCCGGACGCTCGTCGAGGATGAACTGACGGCTCACGACCTCCTCGCCTGTGTACGGCGACAGGGAGTAAATGCCGGGCAGGTCGGTAACGCTCGCCTCGGGATGGTTACGGATGGTGCCATCTTTGCGGTCGACCGTCACGCCGGGAAAGTTACCGACGTGCTGGTTGGAGCCCGTCAGCTGGTTGAATAACGTGGTCTTGCCGCAGTTTTGGTTGCCGGCGAGGGCAAAGTGCAGCGGCGCGCCCTCTGGCACGGCCGTCTTTGCCGCACGGGGCGAATACGTCCCCTCGCCCAGGGCCGGATGCTCCGTCGTGCCGATTGCGGCGTTAGCGCGCGGACCCGTATCGGTGTCGTGAATACCCACAAGCTCGATGCGAGCGGCATCGTCCTTGCGCAGTGTCAACTCGTAGCCACGCAGGCGGATCTCGAGCGGGTCGCCCATGGGGGCGTACTTCATCATGGTGACTTCGGTGCCCGGCGTTAGACCCATGTCCAAAATATGCTGTCGGAGTGCCTGATCGTCCGATGCCACCGATGCGACAACGGCGTCCTTTCCAATCTCGAGTGTATCGAGCTTCACGTCCGTGTTCCTCCCCCGGCGCCCACAGGGCGTTGTATTTATGTTCACCATGGCTAACCGTTTGCCATGGCTAACCAATTTTAAGCTTACATGATAGCGTGAACACACAACGACGTTCAATCGACAGATTGCTGCAAGGACCGTCCCCAAGTGCCGGCACAAAAGGAACGTCCCCAAGTGCCGCATCTGGGCCATGGCAACGCCGATGTAATGACGCGGACAGCGAAAGCCCGCCAGAGCGAGCAAGGTGACGCGAAGCGAGGCGGCATTGACCTTCTGGTCATGCCGCCGAAGCTGAACGTCAGATTGCCGCCCTGGCGGGCTTGCAGCGTCGACCGGTCCGCCGTTCGTTAGAACGGCGGAACCAAAGGCGCAGCGTCAAGTGGTTACGGCGTTTGGTAAAACGCCGTAACTAAAACCCGTGGCGCTCCAGGAAGCGGAAGGCTAGGCGGATCCAGGGACGGACCGCCACCCGCTTGTCCTCGTTGTCGACCGCGGTATTGGCGTTGCCGAGCGAAAGGCCGTGACCACCCTGGTCGAAGACGTGCATCTCGCATGCAACGCCCTCCTCGGCCATGCGCTGCGCAAACGGGTAGACCTGCGCGATCGGCGCCGTCTTGTCGTCGGACACGCCCCACACAAAGGTCGGTGGCATCTGACGCGAAACATGCGTGGTGGGGCAGATATCGGCCAAATGCTCGTCAGTTGCCTCGCCGCCCGTCACCATCGACAGGTAGTCGTTGAGCAAATCGCGCCCCGTCTTGCCGCCCGTCTTGGGCACACGCAAGTCAATGCGCGGATCGCGCGTCTGCATGTCGCGCACATAGGCAAAGTCGAGCAATGGATAGCCCAGCACCACGGCATCGGGACGAATGTCGTCCGGACGCGCCCCGGCAAGTGCCGCAAAGGGGCCGGTCTTCCACTGTGTTGCCAGCGAGGCGCAAATCATGCCGCCAGCAGAAAAGCCCACGACGCACACGCGCTTAGGATCGACATGCCACTCGTCGGCGTTGGCGCGCACCGTGGCGACCATCTTGGCAAGATCTGCCTGGGGGTGCGGAAAGCTCACGTCGCCCGTAGAACTCGTGACATAGTTGAGCACAAAGGCCTGGTAACCGTGATCCAAAAACGCAAACGCCACAGGATCCTGCTCATGCGGAGCGATATGCGTAAACCCGCCTCCGCCGCAGATGATCACCGCGGGGCGGCGGCCATTGGGCTTGTCGGGCAGCGGCTCGGCACCCAAATACGTAAACGTCGCCGGATATTCCTCGGTCGGCTCCTCGCCCCACAGCGCATGGTTCTCGACAATCATATGTGCTCCCTTCGCGCAAATTATGCGCCCTTGTTTTTCGCCTTCAAGCGTACCCCACTTGAACCCGTGGCGCAGAAACACTCCGGCAATAAGTTTCCCTTCAACTGATATATCACATAATCCCAGTTCAGAGGTATCGTTGAGCAGCGTAGAATAGGGGCGTTGACCAAGCCGCGAAACACATGTGAAACGTTTCCGGCAAACCAAACGCGCGATATGCGCCTATTTAAGTTGGAGGCAACTATGGGTCTGCTCGATTCGCTTAAGTCCACCTTCACCTCGACCGGCGAGGCGTCCGTTCCGCCCGCAGCAAGCTTCGCTACCCGCGAAGGCGTCATCTATGCCCCCGTCAACGGCGTGCTCGTCAACCTGAACGAGGTTCCCGACGAGACGATCGCCTCGGGCATGCTTGGCCAGGGCTATGGCATCGAGCCCATTACCGGCACCATCTATGCGCCCGCCAACGGCCGCATCGGTGCCACCACTGTCACCAACCACTCCATCGGCATGATCACCGAGGACGGTCTTCGCGTGTTCATCCATGTTGGCCTGGGCACCGTGGAAATGAACGGCAAGGGTTTTGCCCGCTTTGTCGAGATGGGCGATGTGGTCAAGGCAGGCCAGCCGCTCATCAGCTTCGACCGCGAGGCCATCAAGGCCGCTGGTCACGAGGACATCGTGACCGTCATCGTCTCCGAGCTCGATCGTCTTAAGAGCATCGACCATGTCGGCGAGTCTGGAACGCTTATCGGCGGCAACCCGCTCGTCAAGCTTGGCGACCCGCTGCTGGTTGCCAAGACCAAGTAGCCAGGCCCCACGCCACACAGCCAAAAGGCACCTCGTCAAGCGCCCGCGACCATTTGGCCGCGGGCGCTTTTCGTTTGAAAAACCATCCCGCCAATGCTTTATCTGTATAGCTCAAATGAGCCGAGCTGCTAGAATATCGAACTGTATGGATAACTATCATTCAACCGTTATGGGAGGATACGTGAACCGCACCAAAATCGCGCAGCTCTATGCCGATGCCGAGTCGCTCGGCGGCCAGACCGTCACCGTCGCCGGCTGGGTCAAGTCCGTCCGCGACATGAAGAACTTTGGCTTTGTTACGCTCAACGACGGCAGCTGCTTCCGCGACCTGCAGGTCGTCATGAACCGCGAGGCACTCGACAACTACGACGAGATCGCCCATCAAAACGTCTCGGCCGCACTCATTTGCACCGGCACCGTCAAGCTGACCCCCGATGCGCCCCAGCCTTTCGAGCTTTCTGCCACCTCCATCGAGGTCGAGGGCACGAGCGCCCCGGATTACCCGCTGCAGAAGAAACGCGCAACCGTCGAGTTCCTGCGCACCCAGCAGCACCTGCGCCCGCGCACCAACCTGTTCCGCGCCGTGTTCCGCATCCGCTCTGTCGCGGCTGCCGCCATCCACCGCTTCTTCCAGAAGCAGGGCTTTGTCTACGTCAACACCCCCATCATCACCACGAGTGACTGCGAGGGCGCCGGCGAGATGTTCCGCGTGACCACGCTCGACCCCAAAAATCCGCCCCTCACCGAGTCCGGCGAGGTCGACTGGAGCCAGGACTTCTTTGGCAAGCATGCAAGCCTCACCGTGTCCGGCCAGCTCAACGCCGAGAACTTTGCCATGGCCTTTGGCGACGTGTACACCTTTGGCCCCACCTTCCGTGCCGAGAACTCCAACACCACGCGCCACGCCGCCGAGTTTTGGATGATTGAGCCCGAAATGGCCTTTGCCGACCTTAACGACTACATGGATAACGCCGAGGCCATGCTCAAGTATGTCCTCAAGGACGTCATGGCAACCTGCCCCGACGAGCTCAATATGCTTAACAAGTTTGTGGACAAGGGTCTGCTCGAGCGCCTGGACCATGTCGCCAACTCCGACTTCGCCCGCGTTACCTACACCGAGGCCGTCGAGATCCTGGAGCAGGCAGTCGCTGCTGGCCACCAGTTTGATTACCCCGTCAGCTGGGGCATCGACCTGCAGACCGAGCACGAGCGCTTCCTGACCGAGGAGCACTTTAAGCGCCCGACCTTCGTGACCGACTACCCGGCCGAGATCAAGGCGTTCTACATGCGCATGAACGAGGACGGCAAGACCGTCGCCGCCGCCGACTGCCTGGTTCCCGGTATCGGCGAGATTATCGGCGGCTCCCAGCGCGAGGAGCGCCTGGATCTGCTCGAGGCCCGCATCAAGGACCTGGGCATGAATCCCGAGCAGTACAAGTACTACCTTGACCTGCGCCGCTACGGTTCCTGCAAGCACGCCGGCTACGGTCTGGGCTTCGAGCGCTTGGTCATGTATCTGACCGGCGTGGGCAACATCCGCGACGTCCTGCCGCACCCGCGCACCGTGGGCAACGCCGACTTCTAATTGTCGAACGCTAGCTCGCGTCGCCACACGCCAACGCTCATCGTACAAGCGTCTCTCGACATCGGTCGAGAGACGCTTTTTTCAACAGCATCCGTCAAGCTTTTGGCAAGGTTTTGGTCAGTTGAGCAGGGCTGTTGAAAACTCGACCCGCCGTTTGCCGACGACTACCGACCGCCCAGAGCGCTCTGCGCCCCTGGGAAAGCCCCACGTCCTAGGCTCCATACCGTCGCCACCCAAAACGGAAAGGACGTGGGCACGATGACCGAAGCCGCTGTTGAAACCTACGACACCACGACGAGAGGCGCCGCCTCGATGGCAGCCTATCGCGCCGTTCGCATCCTGCAACTATTAAGCGAAAACACTGGCGAGGACAAGGCCATGCTTTCCGATGAGTTGATCCGGCGCCTCGCCCATCCCGACGACCCTGCCCGCATGCCCATCTCGGCGGCGCGGCGCAGCATCTACACCGCCATCTCCGCGCTTCGCCATGCCGGATACGAAATTGAGTACAAACGCGGCGTGGGCTACAAACTTCTTACCCGTCCGCTCACCGACGAAGAGATCATCCGGCTCCACGGTATGGTCATGCGCAACCGCTCCACGCCTATCGCTATCCGCAAGAGCATGGCGCAGCGCTTAGTTGCCATGGCGAGTGCCGACGTTCGCGGCTACCTCGATACACCCGAACCCGTTCCGAGCGCAGGCAGCAAGGCTACCAAGGCAACACGCACGCCCATCAAGCGCATCGACACGTGCGAGCTCGTCGAGCAGGCCATCGACCACGGAACCACGGTGAGTTTTGATATTTCGAGCGTTACGACGCGTGGCGAAACCGAAGCAGCACGGATGACACTCCGTCCCTTTGCCATCAGGCAGCGCGATGGCATCTCGTATCTGCTGGGAACGGTCTACGACGCCCGAGGCGCCGATGACACGTTGCGTACCGTAGAGATTGGCCGAATGAGAAACGTCAGCACGCGCCTGCTCGACGGCAAGAAGCTCTTCGCCGCCCTCGACGAGGAGGACGACGCCTCCTCCGCCGCATAAGACCCTCCGCCGCCCATTCGACTACCCGTACCGCCCATCCGATTCTGTATTAAAAAACCCGCCAGGCTGTTGTAAAAATGGACATCAGCGCTACTATAGTTCCACTTGCACTTTGTCCCAGTGCAGTGTTTCCAGCCATTTTTATACTGGGGGTAATGATATGAAGGACATCACCATCAGTCGCAGGAGCCTTCTGGTCTCCGCCGGCCTGCTCGCGCTCGCCCCGCTCGCCGGGTGCGGCGGCAACTCTGGTTCCGGCTCTGCTGCCGCCGGTTCCGACTACACCATCGGCGTTCTGCAGCTCACCGAGCACTCCGCACTCGATGCCGCCAACGACGGCTTTGTCAAGGCCATCAAGGAGAGCGGCCTTAAGGTCAAGATCGACCAGAAGAACGCCCAGAACGACCAGTCCACGTGTAAGTCCATTGCCGACAAGTTTGTGGGCGACAACGTCAACCTGATTTATGCCATCGCCACGCCCGCCGCGCAGGCTGCCGCCGGCGCCACGGCCGATATCCCCATCGTGGGCTGCGCCATCACCGACTACGCCGCCTCCGGCCTGGTCCAGGACAACGACAAGCCCGGCACCAACGTCACGGGCGCTTCCGACCTCACCCCGGTCGCCGAGCAGCTCGAGATGATGCAGAAGGTCCTGCCCGACGTTAAAAAGGTCGGCCTGCTCTACTGCACCGCCGAGTCCAACTCCGACGTCCAGATCAAGGCCGCCAAGAAGGAGCTCGACAAGCTGGGCCTCGAGTACACTGACTTCACCGTCTCGAGCTCCAACGAGATTCAGTCCGTCGTCGAGTCTGCCGTGGGCAAGGTCGACGCGCTGTACTCCCCCACCGACAACACCATCGCCGCGGGTGCCTCGCAGGTCGGCCAGATCTGCAAGGAAAACAAGCTTCCCTTCGTGACTGGCGAGGAGGGTATGTGCATGGCCGGCGGCCTGTTCACCCTCTCCATCAACTATGAGGACCTGGGCCTGTCTCTTAT
>CABSMK010000034.1 GCA_902478825.1 uncultured Collinsella sp. | reverse complement strand
TGCGCATGTCTCGTGGGCTCGGAGATGTGTATAAGAGACAGCTTGCCGACAGCTACGACGCCGTGATTCTGGAGACCTTTGGCATTGGCGGTATCCCCGAGTTTGGCGAGTCGGGCGAGTCGTTCCAAGAGGCAATTTTCCGCTGGGTCGATTCGGGTCGCACCGTCGTTATGACCACGCAGGTCCCCGAAGAGGGCCTCGATCTGGGCGTTTATGAGGTCGGCCGTGCTTACGCCGATCATCCGGGCATTCTGCGCGGCGACGACATGACCACCGAGACGCTCGTGGCCAAGACCATGTGGGCACTCGGCCAGTCACGCGATGCGGCCGAGATCCAGCGCCTGTTCTACAGCCAAGTCAACCACGACCGCATCCCCATGGCGTAGTTCAGTTGTCGACGGGTATCCCCTATTCGATACCCTCGAGAAGCTCTGACACCGTCATGCCGAGTGCGGGTGCGATCTTAAATAGAACCTTGAGCGTGAAATTTGCCGTCCCATCTTCGATTCGGTCGAGGTAGGGTCGGCTGATTCCTGTCGCCACACAAAAATCAACCTTGGAGATACCAAGGTCCCTGCGTGTCTCTTCGACCCGCCTGCCAAGAATCTGTTTCGCACGTTCGTCCATGCAGCCGAGTTTGAAATGGAGCCGAACATAAACGTAAACTATAGTTTACGTTTTGCCGAATACACAGGAGTTTTCTATGTCGGGTTCTTCGGTCCGCATGTACCGAGCCACGCTTCGCACAAACAGCGCGCCGCCCAAGCTCGTCGTCGTTGAAGCAGAATACCTTTCGCCCGATGAGCGCACAGCATTTGCATTGCTATCAAGTCGCGTCGCCGCCGTTCTGGCCCCTTGCCCGGCGCAAGGTGAACTTGCCATCCAATGCCAAGCGCACAGCTGCTCGCTCAATCAGGCTGCCGTAATCGCAACCAGTCAACGTGGCCTGCCCCTTCTCCTGGAAGCCGGTATCGCGCTCTGCCTTCGCGGTGCCGGATACGAAAACGAGGCCGCCGCCGATGTAGTCTTTCAACCACGATCGAGCGGCGGCCTCGCAGCAGCCATCGAATATGCGTGCAGGCTCGTTGCCTAAAGGCGCAAGCTAAAAGCCCAGGCCAAAGCCCATACCGGTAATCGCCGAATACATAAAGTAGACGTTGATCACGTTGAGGAACACACCCGTGATGCAACCGTTGCGCAGGTAGCGCTCGCACACGATGCGCGCCATGGAGGCGGAGTCATCATTGTTTTTAGCCTGGCGTCCTGCCGTAAAGTACGTCGCCACGCTCAGCAGCAGGTTGAGCACCGGCAGTGCCAGCAGCTCGTAGCTCTTACCCCAGCGCGTCACCTCGCCGGCTGCGTTAAACTTCGTTGCCACCTCGGGGCCAATGTTGGGGATAACACACGCTGCAACCACCAGCGGAATCACCGCAAGTACGAGCAGCGCAATACCCATGTAGCCAGCTTTTTTGCCATATTTAAACATGCGCGTCGTCCTTACACGTTAAAGCGGAAGTGCACGACGTCGCCATCGGCCATGACATAGTCCTTGCCCTCAATACGCAGCTTGCCGGCGGCCTTGGCGCCCTGCTCGCCGCCGAGCTCGATGTAGTCGTCGTAGCCAATGACCTCGGCCTTAATAAAGCCGCGTTCAAAATCGGTGTGGATGACGCCGGCGGCCTGCGGGGCGGTCGCGCCCTGACGAACCGTCCAGGCCTTGACCTCCATCTCGCCAGCCGTAAAGAACGACTGCAGGCCGAGCAGCTTATAGGCCGCCTGCGCGAGCACGTCCAGACCGGGCTGCTCCAGGCCCAGGCTCTCCAGGTAGTCGGCGGCGTCCTCGGGATCGAGCTCGGAAAGCTCTGCCTCGATCTTGGCGCAGATCGGCAGCGGCTTGACGCCATCGATGGGCGCCAGGTCCTCGTTAAGCATATCCTCGTCCACGTTGGCCACATACAGGATGGGCTTCATGGTGAGCAGGAACAGGCCCTTGGCGGCGGCACGCTCCTCGTCAGTCATCTCCATGGATGCGGCGCGCTTGCCCTCGTTGAGCCAGGCAAGCAGGCGCTTGGCCACCTCGAACTTGGGCATGAGCTCCTTGTCGCGCTTGGCCTCCTTCTCGAGCTTGGGCAGCTGCTTCTCGAGCGTGCCCATGTCGGCCAGGATGAGCTCGGTCATGATGGTGTCGGCGTCACCGGCAGGGTCGACGAACTCGCCCGTGCGGCCCACCTCACGCATGACGTTGGGGTCCTTAAAGTAGCGCACGACCTCGCAGATAGCGTCGGTCTCGCGGATGTTTGCCAAGAACTGATTGCCCAGGCCCTCGCCCTCGTTAGCGCCCTTCACCAGACCTGCGATGTCGACAAACTCGACCGTCGCCGGCACAATGCGACCGGGGTTGACGATGTCGGCGAGCTTTTGCAGGCGGCTATCGGGCACATCGACGATACCCACGTTGGGGTCGATCGTGGCAAACGGATAGTTGGCGGCAAGGCCGGTCTTTTTGGTAAGCGCGGTGAACAGCGTCGACTTGCCCACGTTGGGCAGGCCCACGATACCGATGGAAAGGGACACGACAGCTCCTTTTGGTACAGGTACTTCAAACCTCATAAGTATAGCGCCGCCGCAGCATCCGGGCGAATCCGGACACCGCGGCGGCGCAAATGAAGCAGAGATGCGTGAGGTTCTAGACAGTAGTCCTTACTTAAGCTCGGGCCAGAAATCCTTGTTGGCCTCGATGAGCTCGTCCAGGATCTGCTTGGCAACGCTCGCCGAAGGAATGGTCTTGGAGAGCGTGAGCGCCTGCCAGAGCTTCTGGTAGCTGCCCTCGACCCAAGCCTGGACAACGAGCTTCTCGACGGAAACCTGCTGCTCCATCAGGCCCTTCTGGAACTGCGGAATCGGGCCCTGGCAGATCTTCTCAAAGCCGTTGGAACCGACGATGCAAGGCACCTCGACCATGGCCGTCGGGTCGAAGTTGGGCACAGCGCCATCGTTGGGGACGATCAGCAGGAAGCGCTCGAGCGTGTTCTCGGCCAGCGCGCAGGCAAGGTCGACGATGTAGTTGGCATGTACATCTGGCTCAAAGCCGCCGTCCTTGGCAGTACCCTTGGCGATGATGTCGCGGCAAGCGCCAAAGACCTTCTTCTCGCGGCCGTCCATAACCTCATTGGCGCGAGTGTAGTTGGGGTCAGACGTCTCGACGACATAGTCCGGGTACAGGTAATACTTGAGGTAGGTATTGGGAATCGTCTCGGGATCGACAGCATAGACATCCTTGGCCTTGCCGAAGGTGTGAATCCAGCTCTCCTCGACATGCTGCTCCTTACCGGCCTCGTGCTCGATGCCGTCCAGGTAGCCGTTCTTAGCCATGTGCTCCTTAATCTGCGGCATGAGGTCGTTGCCGTCCTTGTCGTAGATCTTGCTCCACCAACCAAAGTGGTTGAGGCCGTAGTAGCTATACTGCAGCTCGCGACGATCCTTGATGCCGCACATACGGCTCATCTTATCCATGAGGTCGATCGGCATGTCGCAGATGTTGATGATGCGGCTGTTGGGGCGCAGCACGCGGCAAGCCTCGGCGACGATAGCCGCGGGGTTGGAGTAGTTGAGCATCCAGGCGTTGGGGCTGTACTTCTCCATGTAGTCGAGGATCTCGATGACGCCGCCGATGGAGCGCATGCCGTAGGCGATACCGCCGGCGCCGCAGGTCTCTTGGCCAACGCAGCCGTACTTGAGAGGAATCTTCTCGTCGAGCTCACGCATGGCGTACAGGCCGACGCGGATGTGAGCAAGGACGAAGTCGGTCCCGGTGAATGCGGTCTCGGGGTCGGTGGTGTAGTTGAACTCAACCTCGGGAGCGTTCTCATGGAAGTAGATCTCGCAGGCCTTGGCCACGGTCTCCTGGCGCTCGGCGTTGTTGTCGTAGAAGGTCACCTTGTTGACCGGGAAGCGGTCGCGCTCCTCAAGCAGCATCAGAGCGATGCCCGGAGTGAAGGTAGAGCCACCGCCGGCAATGGTCACGGCATAGTTTTTCTTGGACATGATGTCCTCCTCATTCTGGCCGCTTGCTCAATCCATCCCCGCACGCGGCCTGTACGGTTTGGAACTGTTACCTAGAAGTGGAGTTTTTTATCTCTAGAATCGGCCTTGCGGTGCATACCGGCTCTGCAAGGCCGATTGTTTCGATGGACGATGGTTTACAGAAGACTCTCGAACTTCAGAAGACTCTCGAACTTTTCGCGAACCTGCGGGACGGTAAGGCCGATGATGACCTGGATTGACTGGCCTTGGACCACCAAGCCATGCGTACCGATCGCCTTGAAGGAAGCCTCGGGCGCAACGACGCTCTTGTCCTTGACGTTAACGCGCAGACGGGTAGCGCAGTTAGTTACATCGATGATGTTATCCGCGCCACCGAGCAGATCGAGGATGTTCTCGGCAAGCACCAAGCGCTCGTCATCTTTACTCTGGGCGACCGATTTGCCAGCAGCACCGCCCTGCTTTTGCTTGTAGTCGGCCTTGGACTTGAGCTCGACCTCAACATCGTCATCCTCGCGACCGGGGGTCTTAAAGTCGAACTTGACGATCAGGAAACGGAAGACCACGACCCAAAGGGCGGTAAAGCACAGACCGACAAGGATGGAGATGGCGTACTGCAGACCGTGTGCGGCCCAAAGGGGCAGCCAGTCCCACGAGAGCATCGAGATGATGCCGCCGTCGAAGATACCCACGACGCCAAGGAGGTTTTGAGCCATGCAGCCGAGCGCTCCGAGCACGCAGTGGACGACGAACAGGCCGGGCGCGATGAACAGGAAGGTGAAGTCAAGCGGCTCGGTGATACCGCAAAGCATAGCGGTAAGGGTGACCGGGATCAGCAGAGCCTTGACGCGCTGCTTGCGCTCGGGTTTGGCGGTCATATAAAACGCAATGGCGACGCCAAGCGAGCCGAAGACCTTAGTCCAACCAGGGCAGGTATAGGCAGCCCAGGGTGCGGCATCCTTAAGAGCAATGCTCGGATCGGCAGCCAGTTGGGGCAGGATATTGGCCCAAGCAGCAAAGATGCCGCCGTTGACCGCCGCGTTGTCGTAATAGAACGGCGTATAGATAAAGTGGTGCAGGCCTGTAGGGATCAGCACGCGCTCGAAGAAAGCAAAGACACCCACGCCAAACGTACCGGCGGAAAGGATGAATCCCTGGAAGGCAGAGATAGCAGCCTGAACATGCGGCCACACCAGGCAGGCGATAAGAGCGACCGGAACCATAACGAAGAAACCGATCATATAGATGAACACGGAACCCGAGAACACGCCCAACCACTCGGGGAGCTCGGTGTCGAAGAACTTATTATGCAGCATCGTGGCGATACCAGAGATAATGAGCGCGCCCATGATGCCCATATCAAGCGTTTTGATGCTTGCGATAGTGGCAAGACCAGTACCGCTGCCCGCCTCGACAGAGTAGTCGACCCCAAAGACAGGGCCCCACTGCCCCAAGATTGTGCTAACAAAGTAGTTGAAGGTAAGGTAGATGGCCAAAGCCTCCATGCAGCAGCGAGCGTTCTGCTTGTTCGCGAGCGAGATTGGCAACGCTACGCAAAACAGCAACGGCATCTGGTTAAAGAGCGTCCAACCACCCTGGAGCAGCACATTCCAGCAATCAAACCAAAGATGGCCCGCAGTGGCCATCTCGCCAAAGATCGCCTCGGTGGTAAACAACGTACCCAGGCCGACGACGATTCCGGAAAATGCGAAAAGAATTGCAGGCGTGTACATTGCACCGCCGAAACGTTGTATCTTTTGCATCATGACGGGGAATCCCCCTCTCTTCATTCGGAGCGACTGCGGTTTTGGCTTCACTCGAGACCGCAGACGCGCCGTTTGCGTGTACCTCGTGCAATAGGACGGGTGGGCCCGCTTCCCTGACTTCTTGCGCTTCTATTTTTATCATATCACTTATCTAGACAAGTTAGCATAAATACTACGGTCGCTAAACGGTTGATTGTTGGCCGTAAACGGTATGAGTCCAGTGTTTTGCCTGCTAAATCTGACATACCTTATGGCTGCATTTAAAATTTCTTTTCTACTTGTCTAGATGTGCTTGTCTATATCTATAGACATACCTATACTTCATTACAACATTCACCGCCACGTTAAGGAGTCACCATGAAAAGCGCGGTCTTCTATGGAAAGCACGACCTCAGAGTCGAGGAATCGGCAAAGCCGGCCGTGGGCAGGCGCGACGTTCTGATCAACGTCAAAGCTTGCGGCGTCTGCGGTACCGACGTTCATATCTATGAAGGCGACAAGGGTGCAGCCGACGTTACCCCGCCCACGATCCTTGGTCATGAGTTTGCGGGCGTTGTCGAGGCCGTGGGCAGCGACGTCGCTGGCTTTAAACCGGGCGATCGCGTGTGCATCGACCCAAACCATCCCTGCGGCTGCTGCGAACCCTGCCGCGACGGAATCAACCACTACTGCGAGCATATGACCGGTTACGGCACCACTGTTAACGGCGGCTTTGCCGAGTACTGCTCCGTCGATATGCAGCAAGTTTACAAGTTGGGCGATCACACCAGCTTTGAGCAGGGTGCTATGACCGAGCCCGTCGCCTGCTGCCTGCACGGCATCGATATGTGCAACATCAAGCCCGGCAGCACAGCTGTCGTTATCGGCGGTGGCATGATCGGTCTGCTCATGATGCAGCTTGCTAAAAACGCCGGCGCCACCAAGGTTGTCTTGCTCGAGCCCGTCGAAGGCAAGCGCGAGGTTGCGCTCAAACTCGGCGCCGACCTGGCAATTGATTCCATCCACGAGGACGTCCCGGCCCGCCTGAAGCAGGAGGGCGTCGGCAACGTCGATGTCGTTATCGAGTGTGTTGGCAAGCCCGTCACCATCGAGCAGGCCATCCAGATCGCCGGCCACAAGGCTACGGTCATGATGTTCGGCCTCACCAAGCCCGATGAGACAATCACCGTCAAGCCCTTCGAGGTCTTCCAGAAGGAGCTTGTGCTTACTTCGTCCTACATCAACCCTTATACGCAGCGTCGCGCGCTCGAGCTCATCGACTCTGGCAGGCTCGACGTATCCTCGATGGTCGCCAAGGTGGCTTCCCTCGACGAACTCGGCGCCATCCTGTCAGACCCAGCTCTGCGTGCCATGGGTAAATATATAATCGACCCCAGCAAGTAAATCGATCGACACCTGCGCGAGCGGTCCTCATCCACCGCTCGCGCACTCAGCTCTAGGAGACCGTCGTGGCGCGAGCCATCTTCCAAACTATTTATGACAACGTGAAGCAGTCGATTGACGACGGCACATACGCCTATCAGAGTTATCTGCCTTCGGAGACTGAGCTCACGCAGCTGTTTGACTGTTCGCGCATGACGGTCCGTCGCGCCATCTCGATGCTTGCGGCAGATGGTTACGTGCTCCCCCAGCAAGGCAAAGGCATGCGCGTCATTCGCAACATCAGTGACGAGAAGAGTCGTGGCGGCGGCGGACTCGAGACCTTTAAGGAAATCGCGGTCAACCGAGGCTTTGAGCTCAAGACTGTCACCACCGTCTTTGAGCTCCTCATCTGCAGCAAGGCGCTCTCCAAGATTACCGGGTTTCCCGAAGGCTGTGAGCTCACACGCGCCAAACGCATCCGTTATGCAGACGGACAAGCCGTGTGCTCCGACGACTCCTATTATCTAAGCTCACAGGTACCGGGACTGACACCCGAGATTGTCAACGATTCGATCTATCGTTACCTCGAAGAAGATCTTGGCATTAAGATTGCCACGGGCAAACGCGATGTGACGATCGAGCATCCCACGCCCGAGGATACGCGCGTGCTCGATCTCGACGACTTTAACGCACTCGCCGTTATACGCGGGCAGACCTACAACGCCGACGGCATCCTTATGGAATACACCGAGACCAAACAGGTCCCCGGGTTCTTTTTGCTCCATGAAACCGTGACGCGCAACGGTACCGGTCGAACCGGCCACCAAAGTAGCATGAACTAACCATCTATTAGTTGCGGTGGAATAGTTCCTAGAATGGCCAGCTTAAGGGCAAGACAGGAACTATTCCACCGCAACTTTTTTGGCCGGCGGGGCAGTACCTGTCCCACCGGCCATCATTTACGCTCTTTTAGCTAGTCCGCGAGCTTTTCCACCTGGTCGAGCATCTTGTTGAGCTTTTCCTTTGCCTCGGCCTTGACCTTCTCAGCTTCTTCGTGAGCCTTCGCCTTCTGGGCGGCCTTTTCCTCGGCTTCGGGATCGACGACGACCAGGTTGGATGCATCATGCTCAACCAACTTAAGCGCATGCTCGGGGCACACCTTGACGCAGGCTCCGCAACCCAGGCAATACGTGGACTCCAGTGCAAAGCGACCGCTTCCCACCAAATCGCAGGCAAACGTGGGGCACACGTTGACGCACTCGCCGCACGACGTGCACTTGTCAAAGTCGCATTCCGGCGTGCTCACCTGCATGTTCTGGGCAAGCTCGGGGTGGTTTTGCAACGTCGAGAGCACCAGTTGGCGCCCGTGCGTGAGCGAACGGCGACGCTTAGTCGTCGTGGTGCCGCACATGGTGTTGAGTGTGCGCTCCAGTTGGGTAATCTGATGGCGATGGGCCTTGAGCTTTTGCGTCACCGAGGCCAGCGCCGCCGTCGCCGGATTGAGCTTGGTCACCGTCAGGCCCGTGGTGCGGGCAATCTTTTCCATGTACTCTTTGCGTTCGTACTCGCGAAGCTTATGGCACTTGAGGCTCTTGGGGTCGACCTCCAAGCCCATACCCGTGCCAGACCACTCCTCGGCCTTCGCAATCGCCTCGCCCAGAATGTCCTCACCGCCGGTGTTGCGGCATTTATCGCACACGCCCAGCGGCAGGTAGACGCTCACGTTGGGATAGTCGGCCAGCACCGAGAACCAAGTCTCGGCCGTAATATCGCCCACGCAGGCAACGACGACCTCGTTTTCGCGCGGCATGCGCTTAAGGGCACGCGTGCAGGTAACGTAGGCGGTTTCGTGACTCGTAGCCGCAGAGACAATGTCGTCGTAGACGTTTTTGGGCGCCAGGCGCGGCGAGATGATCGCCTCGGTCGGACAGGCCGCGGCGCACAGGCCGCACTTGCGACAAGAGTCGAGGATCTCGATAGCGTCTTCCTCGACCTCGATGGCGTTGACCGGGCACACGTCCATGCACGCGGTGCAGCCGCTCTTTTCGTTTTTGCAGGTCAGGCACGGAATGGTGTTGCCGCGCGGGCGCTCCTTGTAGTCGGCAGGATTCCACTGCGGCGCCGACGGATCGAGTGCATCGGTCACGCCGCCAAGCGGGTTTTTAAGAAAGTCGAAACCCTTGCTGATCTCGATAATGTCATCAAACAGATCGTGTTCCTGCGCCATGCGCGGCCCCTCCCTGAGCAGTGCAAACAAGCAAGAGATAATGATACGCTATCGGCCCACGCCTCGGGCAAATTACACGCGGAGCATCTTTGCGGCAAATAGCCCATGGCCTATCGCTGCCTCGATTGCACAAGGTCAATCAAGCGCCAAGCTATGCCTCGCACATGAGCTGCACGAGCTTTTGTCTGGTCACCTTGGCCTGTTCGTTAGCCATATTGCGTTCGTTTCTAAAGGCCGCATCTACAACGCTCATCAGGTCGGCATCGGAAATCGCGCTGCACGGACCGTCCATCGAAGCTGCCGTGGGGCATACGCACAACGGCAGCTCGGCATAAAACGCAACGGCCTTGGCGATATCGAGCATCTTGCCGCCGCCAATGCCCACCACCATGTCGCAATACTCGGCCCGGGCTTCCTTGGCCATTTCGACAACGGCCTCTTCCGTACACGGACCGTTATAGATCTTAAAGAACGGCTCGCTTAGATCTTCGTCCAGAAATCCATCGACGATCTGCCTGCACAGCCGATCCTCGGTGCCCTGGTCAAACAAGACATAGGCAGCGCAGCCCAACCATGACAAATACCTGCCCTGACGCGAAAGTTCGCCCGGCCCCTGAACATACCGGCCGGGACCGCCATAAACCATGGGAAGCGCCATACGAGAATCCGCCCTTCCATCAACAACAATTGGTGCAAAGCAACCTGACCCCTTTGCACCATAGCAAAAAGGGGCAAAGTCATCTGCTGGCTTTGCCCCTTCCTTAGCTTGATTTACTCATCCATGAGATAGTAATGGCCCAGCGCGTCGGCACCCAGGATGGCGTTTGCGACCATCTCGGGCGTCACCTCAAACGGCATGTTGCACATGGTGTCATCGGGCGCGCAGGCGGCCTCGGCAACAATCATGGCCTGCTCGCGCGTAACCTCGGCAACGCCCAGCTCCTTCATCGTGACCGGTAGGCCCAGCTCAATGCAGAAGCCCAAGACTTCCTCGAGCTTCTCGGTCGGGGCATCCTCGAGTACCAGCTGGACGATGGTGCCAAAGGCGACCTTCTCGCCGTGATACATGCCGTGGCACTCGGGCAGCATCGTCAGGCCATTGTGGATGGCATGAGCAGCAGCAAGGCCCGAGCTCTCAAAGCCAATGCCCGAAAGCAGCGTATTGGCCTCGATGATGTGCTCGACGGCAGGCGTGAGCGCGCCCTTCTCCAGCGCGACCTTGGCCTTGACGCCGTCGGCCATGAGCGTCTCATAGCAGAGCTTGGCGAGCGCCAGGCCGGCCATGCCGCCCTTGCCGCCGGCGCAGGTGCCGCCGTCGGCATCGTGCGTCGCCTGAGCCTCGAAATAGGTTGCGAGCGCATCGCCCATACCGGAAACCGTCAGGCGCACCGGGCTCGCCGCGATAACCGTCGTATCCATAAGAACGATATTGGGGTTTGCCTTAAGGAAGAGGTATTTGTCGAACTGGCCGTCATCGGTATAAAGCACCGAAAGCGCCGAACACGGGGCATCGGTCGAAGCAATGGTGGGGCAAATGATAACCGGGGACTCCAGGTAATAGGCGACGGCCTTCGCGGTGTCGAGGATCTTGCCACCACCGACGCCGACGATGATGTCGCAGCCGTTGTCGCGCGCGAGCGCCACCAAACGGTCGACCTCGCCCTTGGAGCACTCGCCGTTAAAGTCCTCAAACAGCAGCTCGGCCTTAGCCTCGGCAAAACCGCCCTCGATCTTGGCACCGACACGCTTCTTGCCCGAAGGCGTCACGATGACGAGGGCCTTAGCGCCGAGCGGCTCGACATAGGAGCCGAGCTTGGCGAGCTCGTCCGGACCCTGGATGTACTTGCTGGGACTATTGAAGATTGCAGCCATTTTTATCCCATTCTCTAATTAATTAAAAAGAAAGGGGCTCCGTACGGATACGTGCGGAGCCCCTCGTTACGATAACAAGAGTCGATTAGAAATCGATGTCGGTGTCGTAGTAGCAGGCCTTGAGAATCTTCTCGAAGTCGGCAGCCTTGGTCTCACGCGGGTTCTCCGGCGTGCAGGCGTCCTGCTCGGCGTTCGCGGCGATCTCGGGCAGCTTGGCGAGGAACTCCTCCTCGGAAACCATCTGCGGGTTCTCGGCGTCGACCTTCACGCCACCATTCGCGTAATCCTTGATGGACTGCGGAATGTTGAGCTGGTCGTTGAGGTCGCGGATCTTCTGGACGAGCGCAGCGATGAGCTCCTCGTTGGTCTCGCCGGGAAGGTGCAGGATCTCCTTGGCCACGTAAGCGTAACGCTCGGCAGCACGGGGATCCTTGGAGTTCCACTGGATGACCTTGCCCAGGTACATGGCGTTAGCGGCACCGTGGATGATGTGGCCATTCTCGAAGGCAGCACCGGTCTTGTGAGCCATGGAGTGAACGATGCCGAGCAGGCCCGAGGAGAAGGCGATACCGGCGATGCACTGAGCCTCGTGCATGTGCTGACGGGCCTCATGGTCGCCAGCATAGGACTTGGGCAGCCACTCGACGATCTCGCGGATGCCGTGCAGAGCGTTGGCGTCGGTGAACATAGAGGCGCAGGTGGAAACGTAGGCCTCCATGCAGTGGGTCAGAGCATCCATGCCGGTGTGAGCGCACAGCTTGGCGGGCATGGTGTAGGTGAGCTCGGGGTCGACGATGGCGACATCAGGGGTGATGTTGAAGTCGGCCAGCGGGTACTTGATGCCCTTGGCGTAGTCGGTAATGACGGAGAACGCGGTGACCTCGGTAGCGGTGCCGGAGGTAGAGGAGATGGCGCAGAAATGAGCCTTCTGACGCAGCTCGGGGAAGCTGAACGGCTGGATGATGTTGTCGAAGGACTCCTCGGGATACTCGTAGAAGACCCACATGGCCTTAGCGGCATCGATGGGCGAGCCGCCGCCGATGGCGATAATCCAGTCGGGCTCGAACTCGCGCATGGCCTCGGCGCCCTTCATGACCGTCTCGATGGACGGGTCGGACTCGACGCCCTCGAACAGCTTGACCTCGAAACCGCCTTCCTTAAGGTCGTTCTCGACGTCCTGCAGGAACCCGCCGCGGCGCATAGAGCTGCCGCCAGAAACGATGATGGCCTTCTTGCCCTTGAGGTTCTTCACCTCGTGGCGAGCGCCCTCACCAAAGTACAGATCGCGAGGATTGGTAAAACGTCCCATACTGTGCCTCCTAAACAAGCCCCTCTTAGACTTGCGTATATAACGGAGCACCCAATTGGCTCCGTTAGGACCGGTTTGCGCGTTGCCGGCGATGACAATACGCGATGTCTAAACGTCTCAACGCTCAGACAAACTCTATTTTACCGTTCTGGTTGGTCAGTTATTCACCTAAAGCCGCCAATGATGAAACGTTTTTTCTATCCCTGAAGACCCTTGTGCGGCATTCATACTCCCAAGCTGGGCAAACGTTTTATCAAGGTTGACTACATATCCCGGGCAGGACTGTGCCCCTCCAAAATATGCACCGTTCGCCGCCAAAAATCGACCGTTTGCGGCACCGTGATACCACTCGGTCGTCCAAGGTGCCGACATTTGTGCGACATCCGTCTTCGTGGTGCAAAGGTGCAAGTCCAAGTGCGGCACCCCCGGTGTGCCACATGCGGGTAAACTAGAACCTTATATAGAAACATCTGAACCCTAACCGCAGCAAAGGAGGCCCCATGGCATTCGATCCCATTCAAGAGGATTGCCATCGCCTCGTTCTTGAGGCCTTGCGCCGCGACAATATCCCGCTCACCGACGCTGCCGCCGTAGAGCGTCTGATGGAACAATTCACCCGCAACCCCGCACCGCTCATCGTGCACGACCGCGACCGCGCCGGGCATCTGATTGCCAAGGTAGTCGAGGCCGTCGACTACCGCATTCCCTTTATCCCTGACGATGCCCAGGCAGAGCAGGAAGAGGCAGCTGCCGAGAACATGCTCCGCGAGGCGGCCGCACTCGATCCGGCCAACTGGGATGCCCAGCGCATGCTGACGGCACTCACCGCCGAATCCAACGAGGAATACGTGCAGTATCTGGTGTCCAAGTGCGACGAGGTGGAGCACGATCTGGCGCTCAAGATCGCCTCGGCGCAGGACCCCTACGAGCGCGAGGCCGCAGGCGACCTTATGCGCCGCCCCTACCTGCGCTGGCTTGCCGCCCTTGCGTCACGCGCCCTCATTAGCGGCCGCTATCGCATGTCGCTCGAAGCCGCAAATCGCAGCTTGGACTTTGCGCCCAACGACCCCGCCGTTGTCCGCCACACCGCGATGCTCGCCATGGCAAAGCTCGAATACCCCGCTGAGGAGCTCAAGCGCTTTCG
>CABSMK010000033.1 GCA_902478825.1 uncultured Collinsella sp. | reverse complement strand
CTACACCTCTCTATTCGTCGGCAGCGTCAGATGTGTATAAGAGACAGGTCGTACTCTTTGCGCTTCTTCTCGTCCGAAAGCGTCTCGTAGGCCTCGCTAATCTCCTTGAACTTGGCCTCGTCGCCGCCGGCATCGGGGTGATATTTTTGCGCGAGCTTGCGAAACGCGCTCTTGATCTCTTTGTCGGAGGCGCTCTTGGATACGCCCAGGATGTCATAGAAGGTTTTGCCTGCAGCCATCGTAGCTCCTCTCCTGTTACGTCCGCCGTCCATGCAGACGACGGCTCGTGCTTTCATATGGCACTAGGCCAGAAAGGGCCCCGGGTGTTGCCCCGGGGCCCTTCTCAATTACTCCTCGGTGCTCTCGGCCGTATCGGCCGCGGCATCCTCGGGCGCCGCTTCGGGCTCCGGTGCGGGGCGCTTCTCGCCACCGTAGGTCACCGTCACCATCGCGGAGCGCAGGATGCGATCCGCCATGCGGTAGCCCTTCTGGTACACGTCGTTGACGGTCTCGTCGTACTGCGATGCGTCCTCGACGCGACCCACAGCCTGATGCTCAAGCGGATCAAACGCCTCACCCTTGGGGTCGATGGGCTCAACGCCCTCGTGCGCAAACACATCGAGCAGCTTGGCATGTACCGCGTCAACGCCATCGACGAACTGCTTAAAGTCGTCGGAAAGCTCTTGGCTGCGGGCATGGTCGATCGCGCGCTCGATATCGTCAATCACCGGCAACAGCGCGGTGACAAGCTTCTCGGTCGCGCGCTCGCGCTCGGCAAGGCGCTCGTTGGCGGTGCGGCGACGGAAGTTCTCCCAGTCGGCCTGCAGGCGGGCGGTGCGCTCGGTAGCGTCCTTCGCCTTGTCCTCGGCGGCCTTCTGAGCCTCTGCCGCAGCGTCGAGCTCATTGCGCACGTCGGCAAGCTCCTTTTGGGCCTGCTCGAACTTGAGCTTAAAGTCGTTGTCGGCGGCTTCCTCACCGGCGCGGATAGCAGCTTCCACCATCTCGTCCTCGGTCATCGTCGCCTCCTTGTTGGAATCCTCTACCTGGTTCTCGGCAGCCTCGGCGGCCTCGGCCTCGTTGGCCTCGGTATCGTCGACGGCCTCTACGGGAATCTTCACGTCCTTCTCCTCAGAGTCAACGGGGGCGGCGCCAGCGGCAGCCGCCTCCGTGCGAGCTTTACGGGCGGACATGATTACTTGTCCTCGTCGTCCACAACCTCGTAGTCGGCGTCGACAACGTCATCGTCGGCAGGCTGGGCACCGGCGGCACCGTCAGTCTGCTGCTGAGCGTCGGCGTAGACAACCTGGGCCAGCTCGTAGGCCACAGACTGCAGGGACTCGCCGGCGGCCTTGATGGCCTCGACGTCAGAGCCCTCGAGCGCCTTCTTGGCGTCGGCGATAGCGGTCTCGGCCTTGGACTTCACGTCGGCGGAAACCTTGTCGCCCAGCTCGTTGAGGGTCTGCTCGGTGGAGTAGCACAGGCTGTCGGTCTGGTTGCGGACCTCGACCTCTTCCTTCTGCTTCTTGTCCTCCTCGGCATGAGCCTCGGCGTCCTTGACCATGCGATCGACTTCGTCGTCGGACAGAGCGGTGGAACCAGAAATGGTGATCTGCTGCTCCTTGCCGGTGCCCTTGTCCTTAGCGGAGACCTTGACGATACCGTTGGCGTCGATGTCGAAGGTGACCTCGATCTGCGGCACGCCGCGGCGGGCAGCCGGGATGCCGGTCAGCTGGAACTTACCGAGCGACTTGTTGTCGCGGGCAAGCTCGCGCTCGCCCTGGAGCACGTTGATCTCGACGCTGGTCTGGTTGTCGGCAGCGGTGGAGTAGACCTCGGTCTTGGAGGTCGGGATCGTGGTGTTGCGGTCAATCATCTTGGTCATGATGCCGCCCATGGTCTCGACGCCCAGCGACAGCGGGGTAACGTCAAGCAGCAGGATGCCCTCGACGTCGCCGGTGAGCACGCCGCCCTGGACGGCAGCGCCGTCGGCAACGACCTCATCGGGGTTCACGGACATGTTGGGCTGCTTGCCGGTCATGGTCTTGACGAGCTCCTGGACGGCGGGCATACGGGTGGAGCCGCCGACGAGGATGACCTCGGTCAGATCGGAGAGCTTAAGCTTGGCGTCGCGCAGGGCGTTGGTGACAGGCTGCTTGCAGCGCTCGAGCAGGTCACGGGTGATCTTCTCGAACTCGGCGCGGGTCAGCGTGTAGTTGAGGTGCAGCGGGCCGGACTGGTTCATGGTAATGAACGGCAGGTTGATGGTGGTTTGCTGGGCGGCGGAGAGCTCCTTCTTGGCGTTCTCGGCGGCCTCCTTCAGACGCTGCAGGGCCATGGGGTCCTGACGCAGGTCGACACCGTTCTCCTGCTGGAACTTATCGGCCATCCAGTCGATGACGCGCTGGTCCCAGTCGTCGCCGCCCAGGTGGTTGTCGCCCGAGGTGGACAGGACCTCAAACACGCCGTCGGCAAGGTCGAGGATGGAGACGTCGAAGGTGCCGCCGCCCAGGTCGAAGACCAGGATGCGCTGGTCGGTGCCCTGCTTGTCCAGGCCATAGGCCAAAGCAGCAGCGGTCGGCTCGTTGACGATACGCTTGACGTTGAGGCCGGCGATCTTACCGGCGTCCTTGGTGGCCTGACGCTGGGCGTCGTTGAAGTAGGCCGGGACGGTGATGACGGCGTCGGTGACGGTCTCGCCCAGATACTTCTCGGCGTCGGCCTTCATCTTTGCGAGCGTCATGGCGCTCACCTGCTCGGCGGTGTAATCCTTGCCCTCGATGTCGACGACGGCGCGGCCACCCTGGCCCTCCTTGACCTCATACGGCACGGTCTTGATCTCGGAGGTGCACTCGGAGTACTTGCGGCCCATGAAGCGCTTGATGGAGAACACGGTGTTCTTGGGGTTGGTGACAGCCTGGTTCTTAGCGGCCTTACCCACGACACGGTCGCCGTCGGCACGGAAGCCCACGACGGACGGGGTGGTGCGGTCGCCCTCGGCGTTCACGATAATGGTCGGAGAACCGCCCTCGAGAACGGCCATTGCGGAGTTAGTAGTACCAAGGTCGATACCAAGAATCTTGCCCATTAGAAATTCCCTCTCTCTTGTGCGTTTGCACCGACTCGGCGGTCTGCCGCGCGGTGTTTCGGCTTGTCTTTCAGGATGTAGTGTATCCCCTTATGGGCCGGAATATACAAAATCTAAGTCAATTCATATAAGATTTCTTATTGCTGAGAGTTTAGGTTCACAAATGCGCAGGTAGACGCACTGATTGAGTTCTCGGCAAATCTATCGAGATCTATGTAGAGATGGCTGAGGTTTGGGCCCGAGGCCGCATGGGGTGGCTTGAGGCGACCCCGGGGGAAAGCGCGACCCGTTTCACGGCTAAATAACGGGATGCGCTTTCCAAAAGCTCGCTCAATAGCTCAATATTTCAAGTCACCTTTAGCTAACATTTGCGCAGCTCAACGGCCCCACCTGCACGTTTTTTAGTAAGCCTTGGCATACTCGGCGAACGGTATGAAGATGCCGGCCAGAGGGTATTGCAAACGGTCGCTCCCGTGGTATGTTTTTGCCCGAATCAAACCGGCGCGCATCGCCTGTAGCGTCGGTCAACAGAGAGGAAACTACCATGGCTCATCCCGTAATTGATGCCGACGAGTGCATCGCTTGTGGCGTTTGCGTCGACTCCTGCCCCGCTGGCGTTCTGGAGCTCCAGGACGTCGCTACCGTCGCTGACGAGGACTCCTGCGTCGCCTGTGGCGCTTGCCAGGACGCTTGCCCCGCTGGCGCGATCACCGAGATCGTCGAGGAGTAACAACTCCCCCACCTGCACACTCAAAAGTACACCGTGCACAAAAAAGGAGGCCTCCGCATCGCCGCGGAGGCCTCCTTTTGCTTATGTGCTAGGACAAATCATCTTCGTAGGGCATCAAGTCTGCTAGGTAGCCTTTCTCCTTGAGCATCGCCTCGATCTCGTCGAGGGTTTGCTCGTCCTCCGCCGCGATGCGATGGAAGTGATAGCCGCTCGTCACCGTTAGTAGCGGGAAACTCTTGCCGCTCTCGATATCGTGCAGGTAGCGCTCAACATCGCGACGATTGCGGATGTCCAGGTCGGCCGTGATCTTACCGTACACGCGGTGATTGACGATCACGTTGAGCACGGCGCCTCCGGCGTCGACGATGCTCGTGAGCTCGTCACCTGCCTGCTCCACGCCATGGTGCACCTTGACCAGGCGCGTGGGCACGGCGGGGCTGCTGGGGGCCTCCTGCAGCACGTAGCCGCGATTGGTCGCCACGATATCGTGCCCATCGGCACGCAGCAGGGCAATGTCTTGCACGACAATCTGGCGGCTCACTCCAACCTCGCGGGCAAGTGCGCTGCCCGAAACGGGCTCCTTGGCTCCCTCGAGCACGCCCATGATGGCACGACGACGCTCGCGGGCGTCCATTATTTACCGTCCAGCAGACGCAGGTGCTTGAGCGAGAGATCGAGAATCGGCGCAGAGTGCGTCAGCGCTCCCGAGCTTATAAAGTCAACGCCCAGGTCGGCGAGCGCGCGGATATTGCTGGCGTCCACGTTGCCCGAGCACTCGGTCTTGGCGCGGCCGGCGATAAGCTCAATCGCGGCAGCCATATCGTCGTGGGACATGTTGTCGAGCATGATGATGTCGGCGCCGGCCCCCACAGCCTCGCGCACCATGTCCAGGTTTTCGCACTCGATCTCGACCGTCGTGGTAAACGATGCATGGGCGCGCGCCATCTCGATCGCACGCGTCACACCACCGGCGGCATCGATGTGGTTGTCCTTGAGCATGACGGCCGTCGACAGGTTGTAACGGTGGTTGCTACCGCCACCGATCTCGACCGCGGCCTTCTCGAAGACGCGCATGCCCGGCGTGGTCTTGCGTGTGTCGACGAGCACGGTCTTGGTGCCCTCAAGCACCGCGGCCATCTGGTGTGTATAGGTAGCGATACCGCTCATGCGCTGCAGGTAGTTGAGCGCCACGCGCTCGCCCGAAAGCAGCACGCGCGCATCGCCGCGCACCTGGCCCACGTGATCGCCGGCGTGCACCTCGTCACCATCAGTAACATCAAACAGCACCGAGCTCTGCGAATCCAGCAGCTCAAAGGTACGAGCGAACACATCCAGGCCGGCGATGATGCCATCGGCCTTGGCGATAAGCTCCACCGTGGCGGGACGCGCCGTGGGGCACACACTCGCCGTGCTCACGTCCTCAAAGGTAATGTCCTCGCGCAGAGCCTGCAGAATCAGATCATCGACGACGAGCTTCATGGTAATGGGATTCATGGTCTACTCCTCCACGGCCTGCGTGCCGGCGGCACGGGCCAAATCATCGATTGCCAGGGTATCGGCGCTCAGCGCGCGATGACGGCCATCGAGCGCGGGATCGCCCGCCCGCTCCACGGCCAGCGACTCGCCGGTACGCATGTACCACGCGGCGCGACGACCCCAGACCAGTGCCTCGAGCAGGCTGTTTGATGCAAGTCGGTTCTTGCCGTGAACGCCGTTGCAGGCTGTCTCGCCCGCGGCGTAGAGCTCGGGCATCGAGGTGCGGCCGTCTTTGTCGACCCACACGCCGCCCATAAAGTAGTGCTGCGTGGGCGTAACGGGAATGGGCTCGTCCAGGATGTCGCGGCCGTCCTCCAGGCAGCGTGCGCGGATGTTGGCGAAGTGCCCGGTCACCACGTCGCGCTCGACGGGGGCAAAGCTCAGCCACTCGTGCTCGGTGCCGTCCTGCTTCATCTGCTCGCGAATAGCGGCGGCGACCACATCGCGCGGCTGAAGCTCGTCGGTAAAGCGCTCGCCGGCGGCGTTGAGCAAAATCGCTCCCTCGCCGCGGCAGCTCTCGCTGATCAGGAAGGTGCGGCCCGGCTGCGGCGAGAACAGTCCCGTGGGGTGAATCTGCACGTAGTCCAGGTGTTCCATCTTAATGCCATGCTCCTGAGCAATGTAGCAGGCATCGCCCGTGAGCTGCGGGTAGTTGGTCGAATGGTCGTATACGCCGCCGATACCACCCGTCGCCCACAGCGTGTGGCGGGCATGGATCTTAAACGGCTCGCCGGCATGCACGCCCTCGGCGGCGTTTGCCAGCTCGTCGGCGGGACGAACCGAGTTGTCCTCGTCCACGGAAACGGCAACGACGCCGGTGCACACCGTGGCGCCATCACGCTCGCCCGTCAGGATGTCGGTCATGGCCACGTGCTCCAAAATCTGCACGTTATCCAGCTTGTGAACGGCCTGGAGCAGCTTGGTCGTGATCTCCTTGCCCGTAATGTCGGCATGGAAGGCAATACGCGGACGGCTGTGCGCGCCCTCGCGGGTAAAGTCGAGGCTGCCGTCGGCCTTGCGCTCAAAGTCCACGCCCATCGCTAGCAAGTCGTTGATGACCGAGCGGCTCGAGCGAATCATGATGTCGACGCTCTCGCGGCGGTTCTCGTAGTGGCCGGCGTGCATGGTGTCCTCAAAGAAGGCATCGTAGTCTGAGCCTTCGGGCAGCACGCAGATGCCACCCTGCGCGAGCATCGAGTCGCACTCGTCGACAGCGCCCTTGGAGAGCATGATCACGCGCGTGCTCGTCGGCAGATTGAGGGCCGCGTACAGGCCCGCCACGCCGCAGCCGGCAATGACAACGTCGCACTCCATGTCGGGGTATTGTTTGGTTTCCACAGGAATCCTCTCCCTTGTAATGTGACATAAGGGACTGTCCCTCATGTCACATTGGCTTAGCGCGCCGCGTACTCGAGCATGCGGTCGAGCGTAAGTTTGGCCTGGTCGGCAGCCTCGTCCGACACGCCGATCTGCACCTCGCCCTCGCCCGTCTCCAGGCAGCGCACGAGCTTTTCGAGCGTGATAAGATCCATGTTGACGCAGGTGGGCTGCACCGCGGGGAAGTAGAACTTCTTGCCGGTGCCCTGGCAGCGGCGCTCGAGCTCGTAGAGCACGCCGCGGACCGTCACGATAATGAACTCGCTCGCGTCGGACTCCTCGGCGTACTTGATAATGCCGGCGGTGGAGCCGATGTAGTCGGCCTCGGCCAGGACGTCGGCCTTGCACTCAGGATGCGCCAGCACGAGCGCGTCGGGGTGGGCCTCCGTCGCGTCGACGATCTGCTCGACGGTGATGATGTGATGGCGCGGGCAGTAGCCGTTGTTGAGAATGACGTGCTTTTGCGGCACCTGCTCGGCTACGAAGCGTCCCAGGTTTTGATCGGGAATGAACAGGACATGCTGCTGCGGCAGCTCGGACACGATCTTAACGGCGTTGGAGCTGGTGACGCACACGTCGCTCCAGCTCTTGATCTCGACCGTGGAGTTGACGTAGCAGACGACAGCCAGGTCGTCGCCGTACTCGGCGCGCGCCGCGTCGACCGTCTCGTGCTTGACCATGTGCGCCATGGGACAGTCCGCGCCCGGCTCGGGCAGCAGCACGGTCTTGGTGGGGTTGAGCAGCTTGGCGCTCTCGCCCATAAACTCCACGCCGCACAACACGATGGTCTGCTGCGGCAGGCTCTTGGCGAGCTTGGCCAGGTAGAAGCTGTCGCCGACGTAATCAGCCACGGCCTGCACCTCGGGCGCCACGTAATAGTGCGCCAGGATCACCGCGTCACGTTGGGTTTTTAGTTGCTGAATGGCCTCGACGAGCTCTGCGGGCACCAGTGCCGCACGCTCCGTTGCCGTCGTTGCCGATGCCAGGCCGGCCGCGATATCGCGTGCAAGCTCCGACGCATCCATGTTCGCGCTCTGTGCCATCAAGGCCCCTCTCTTTTGGCGAATCTTGGGGCTTTAGTATGACACCTAGGTTTACAGCTGACAAGACAGCTGTAAACCTAGGTGTAAAGTTGAAATAAAGATTCAATCATGTGGCAGGTCCATATTCGAACTGGCAAGCTGAGGATAGCTGAGCTCTCGATGGCGCAGGAGGCATCTTTCGCCACCGCAATACCGCTTGGCGCGAGTTGCACGCCGTGGGGCGCAAACGGTCCGCACCCCCACAAGCGGTCCGCACCCAATGTGGCAAAATCGACCTACTAAGGGGGCTTAGAATGCTCAAGATTATTGCCTGCGACGATGATGTCGCTTTTCTAGATAGACTGCACCGGATGATCGACCGTTGGTCGACCGAGACGGGCACGACGGTCGATGTTGCGCTCGTCACGCGCGGCGAGGACCTGCTGGCCCGCCATGCCGCATCGCGCGCCGACATCATTCTGCTCGACATGATCATGCCGCTCGTCAACGGCATGGACACCGCACGCGAACTGCGCCAGGCCGACACCGCCGTGCGCCTGGTGTTCCTCACCTCGTCGCCCGAGTTCGCGCTTGAATCCTACGAGGTCCGCGCCTTCGACTATCTGCTCAAGCCCGTGGCCTACGAACGCCTGGCGCAGTTGCTCGACGAGCTTTCGAGCATGCGCCCGTCAGCGACCGACGAACTCGTCATCAAAACGTCCTTTGGCTACCACGCCCTGCGCCTGTCCGACATCGAATATGCCGAGGCGCGCAACAAGCACGTGGTCTTCCACCTGCGCGACGGACGCGATATCGAGGCACTCGAGTCGTTCCGCAGCGTCGAGGACCGTTTGGCGCAAAATGCCACCTTCTTTAAATGCCACCGTAGCTACCAGGTCAACTTGCGCAATATCGATCACTTTGACCGCACGGACATCGTCATGCGCTCGGGTGCGTGCATCCCGCTTTCGCGCAGCTGCAAGCAGGGATTCCAAGACGCCTACTTTGCGGTTCGCTTTGAGGGTGGGAGACACTGATGGTCTCCTCGGTCGAAATGGTCCTTTGGGCAATCCACCACGCCACGACGCTGCTCTTTGGCGTCTTTGCCTCGGCGGCGCTGTGCGGTATCGAGATCAACCGGCGTCATGCGCTTGAACTGGTGCTGGTCGGTGCCGTAACTGGATGCGCATTTGGCCTCGCCAATGCCGTCGGCGGCGAGCTTTTCGCCCGCCAGGTATATCCGCTCGTCGTGCATCTGCCGCTCGTCATCTATTTGTGCGCGCGCTACCGCCTGAGCCCGCTGCTTGCCGTGCTCGGCATTACGAGTGCCTATCTGAGCTGCCAGTTCAGCAATTGGATGGGCATCGCCGCCTTTGCCGCAACCGATTCTCAGATCGCGTACTATCTGGCGCGCATCGCGACCACACTCGCCGTCTTTGCCGTCCTGTTGCATTGGGCCGGCGACATCGGTCCGCGCTTGGCGATTAAAAGCACCACCGAGCTGGGCATCCTTTTAATCCTGCCGCTCGTCTATTACGTCTTTGACTATGCCACCAACGTCTACACCACGCTGTTCCACTCGGGCTCGGTGGTAACGGTTGAGTTTTTGGCATTTGCGCTCTGTGCGTTCTACCTTATGTTTCTTGCCGTTTACCTACGCGAATACGAAGAAAAGGAAACCGCCGAGCGAGAGCGCTGGATGCTCGAAACCCGCGACAGCGCCGCCATCAAAGAGCTCGAGGCTTGGCGTCAATCTGGGCGCGAGCTGTCGATTCTTCGCCACGATATGCGCCACTTCCTACGCGGCCTGGCCGCTTTAATTGAGGAGGGCCACACCGACGAGGCGCTCAAACGCATCGATGAACTCTGCGAAGCCGGCGATCGCACCGCCGTACGCCGCTTCTGCGCCAACGAGACCGTAAACATCGCGCTTTCGTCATTTAGCTCGGATATCAATAGAAACGGCATTACCGCCAACCTGCGCGCCGCCGTACCCGAAACCATCCACGTAGGTGACGCCGACCTGTTTAGCGTGCTCTCAAATGCCTTGGAAAACGCTATCACCGCCGCAAGCGCCGCACCCCAAGGAAAGCGATTCGTCGACTTTGACCTGCGATTAGAGGACGGCCAGCTGCTGCTGTTAGTTTCCAACACGTTTGACCGCGCGCCGCGCATGGTCGACGGCATGCCCGCGACCCGGCATGCGGGCCATGGCTTTGGCACCAGGAGCATCAAACTTGCCGTGGAGCGCATGAACGGCAACTGTCAGTTCCGCATTAACGGCGATCGGTTTGAGCTGCGTGCTGTGATGTAGGGGCTGCCGCCAGCCTCGCTACAGCGGAGCGGCTGCCGGGGTCAGCTGCTTGATGTATGCCCACATGCGCTGCTTGGCGGCTTTGTCAGTGAGTGCCGCCTCAAAGCCGTCGAGCGCGAGCACGCGGCGGCCCTGCACATGGGCGACCAAGCCGGGCTTGAGCATAGCGGTATCGAAGTCGTCGATTGCCACAAGCATGTCGGCATAGGTCTCGCGCATGGTATCGGCCGCGCGATCGTCCAGCAGCAAGACCGCCTCGGGGTCCAAGGCCTCGAGCGCCTCGCGGAACAGCTCGCACGGTAGGCCCTCGCCTGTCGCGACCGCCCCGTCACCCACGCCGGCGACGCTTGACAGCACGCAAAAATCCTCGGGCGCGTAGCCGATGGCCCCAAGCGCCTTGCGCAACGCCGCGCCATCCGGGCCGGCGGCAAGCTCGCCACCCGAACGCTCGGCCTCGTCCAAATCGCCTTTGACCAGCACGATCGGCGAGCACGCGTTGCCCGCGATACGCACGCCGCGACCCGCGAGCGATGCGAGCTCCTGCTCGGCCGCCTGGGCGATGGCTTCTTTTTTCTGGCTTTGTGACGTGGACATGCGCTCTCCAATCGTTTGCGTGCCCACCATTATATAAAAGAGCTGCCCGCGAGTGGTTGCTTTGCGGGCGGCTGGGTATAAGCACGGTCGTACTGAGTTTTACGCGGCCGAGCCGCGTCGCATTATGGAGGTCACCATGGCTGACATTAATCAGATTACCCCCGAGAACTTCGATTCCATCGTTAACGACAGTCTGCCCGTGCTGGTCGATTTTTGGGCACCGTGGTGCGGGCCCTGTCGATCCCTCTCGCCCATCGTTGACGAGGTTGCCGATGAGCTGGCGGGCAAGCTTGCCGTTGTCAAATGCAACGTCGACGACAACCAGGACCTGGCCATGAAGTATGGCGTCATGAGCATCCCCACGCTGGTTGTGTTTAAGAACGGCGAGGAGATTGACCGATCGGTTGGCGCTCTGCCCAAGGCGAGGCTGCAGGCGCTGCTGGAGAAGCATCTGTAATACGCTTGTTACATGTTGCCGTCTGCCTGCCGTCCATGAGCGCTTTTGCACCGCTCGCCGGACTTCTGGATGCACCGAGTGCAACCACGGATAGTATGGTAGTCACAAACAGCCCCCAGTGAACGGGTGCGGGTCGCACAGACTCGCACCCGTTTTCTTATGCAGCTGCGCACAGAGCGGGCGTAGTAAAATCTGAACCACTGAACTGCCCCATACAAAAGGAGATTTTCCATGCATGACGTCGGAATGAACATGAGCCAGCTTGCCATGAGCGTCAAGCAGGTCGACGACACCATCGAGCTCGCTCACGAGTGGAGCCATCAGCTGCTGCATGCGACCGAGAATTTTGACATGGAGCGCATCGGCGCCAAGCTCGAGGCCGCCATGGCCGCGCTCCACGAGGCCCACGACGCACTCGAGGGCTACGAGGAAGCCATCGAGGCCGACCACAACTCCGTCGGCTCCGTGAAGCTGGTGTAAGGTGGCCGAACACGAGCACTGCTGCGGGTACGAGCACGAGCATCCGCACGGGGCGGACGGTGACGCGGGCTGCCACTGTAGTGGCTCCGGCTCCGAGCTGGTCCGTTTTTCGGTTACCGCACCCGACGACCTGCTGCGCCGTTTTGACGAGCAGATCGCGCGCCGCGGCGACGTGGCCAACCGCTCCGAGGCCGTGCGCGATTTGATTCGCGCCTCGATCGCCAAAGAGCAGATGCGCACGCCCGATGAGCACGTTATCGGGTCGCTCACCATGATCTACGACCATCACACCGGCGATCTGACGCGCCACCTGGACGAAGTGCAGCACGACTACACCGACGAGATCGTATCGACCATGCACGTGCATCTGGATCACCACAACTGTTTGGAGATTCTGGCGCTCAAGGGTCGCGGCGAGCGCGTCTACGAACTAGCCGACCGCCTGCTGGGCCTGCGCGGCGTTAAGCACGGCGAGCTCACCTGCGCCGCCACCAAGCAGAGCCTGGGGCTGTAGCGGGATTTCCCGCAGCGCACCTGCCAAAAAGGGACAGGTTTGTTTTGGCAGGTTTAGAAGTTTTACCTACCAAAATAAACCTGTCCCTTTTTGGTCGGTTTTGATGAGGGGTGTCGCATGCGGCATGTGCATATTCATGTGACGGGCATTGTGCAGGGCGTTGGCATGCGACCGTTTGTGTATCGCGAGGCCATGGCACATGGCATTTGTGGATGGGTGCTCAATGCGGGCGACGGCGTGCATATCGAGGCGCACGCTTTGGCCGATGCGCTCGATGCTTTTGTTGCCGCGCTTTCTGAGCATGCGCCTGCGGCAGCTCGCGTTGAGCGAGTCGATATTGCGGATTTGGAGCCTGGCGGCTGGAGCGCTGCCGATGAGCAGGGCTTTCACATTGTGGCGTCGCAGGACCAGACCGCGCACACGACGCTCGTCTCGCCCGATATCGCCACCTGTGACGATTGCCTGCGCGAGTTGTTCGATCCCGCCGACCGACGCTATCACTACCCCTTTATCAACTGCACTAACTGCGGCCCACGCTTTACCATCATCCGATCGCTGCCTTATGACCGAGCGGCCACGTCGATGGATTGTTTTCCCATGTGTCCCAAGTGCGCTGCGGAGTATGTCGACCCACTCGACCGGCGTTTTCACGCGCAGCCCGATGCCTGCTTTGATTGCGGGCCGCATATTACGTGGCGCGAGGCTGTAAACGGCAATGCGTGCGGGAATTCGTCCGCGACACCGGCCGTCGGCACCACACGCGAGGCCAGCGACGCTATCACCGAGCGCTGCGTTGAGCTGCTGGCCAGCGGTGGCATCGTCGCCATCAAGGGCCTGGGCGGATTCCATCTAGCCTGTGACGCTGCCAACGAGCAGGCGGTGGCCGAGTTGCGCCGTCGCAAACGCCGCAGCAACAAACCACTTGCCGTCATGGTACGTAGTCTTGCTGATACCGAGCGCCTGTGTCATATCGATGATGCTGAACGCGATCTGCTCGCTGGCAGTATCCGCCCCATCGTGCTGCTGCGCCGGCGCACTGTTAGCGAGGACAACGACGGTTCCCCCGACATCCTCGCCCTCGCGCCATCTGTCGCGCACGACCTGCCCGAGCTCGGCGTCATGCTCCCCTATACGCCGCTTCAACATCTGTTGCTTGCCGCGGCAGAAGTCTGCGGTATGCACGCGCTCGTCATGACCAGCGGAAACCTGAGCGAAGAACCCATCGAGACCGACGACGACCTTGCCTGGGAACACCTCGTTGCCGCCGGCATCGCCGACGCGTTGCTCGGTAACGACCGCGCGATTCTCTCGCGCTATGACGATTCCGTGGTGCGCGTGGTCGACGGCGCCGTTATGCCCGTGCGCCGCGCTCGGGGATATGCACCCCAGCCGCTGCCGTTGCCGGCGCTCGACGGCGCTCCGTCCTGCGTGCTCGCCTGCGGGCCACAACAAAAGGCCACGATTGCGCTCACACGTGAAGGGACGAACGGCGAGGCGCCCTGTTTTGTGTCGCAGCATATCGGCGATGTTGAAAACGGCGGGACCTTCGATGCCTGGAACGCCGCGCGCACGCGCTTGGAAGATCTCTTTGATTTGGCGCCCGCCGCCTTGGCCTGCGATGTACACCCCAGCTATCTATCGGGCCAGTGGGCGCGCGAGCAGGCGCGAAAATGCAATCTGCCGCTCGTCGAGGTGCAGCACCATCATGCGCATATCGCGAGCGTAATGGCCGAGGCCATCGCCGCGGGCCAGCTTACAACCGACGCGCGCGTCCTT